>JABDKL010000089.1 GCA_013002225.1 Winogradskyella sp. | reverse complement strand
GAATGATTTGGCACCTCTTATTCTAATTTGGTTATTTCCCGTAACTACCACTCCAGATACGCGTCCTCTTATATAATCATAGATATTGACAAAAGAACTAGAATTTTGATCCTCATCAAAATCGAGTACTGAAACGCCATAGGTGAGCTGTTTATCTTTAACTTCACCATAACCCAATTCTATTTTAGGAGAGTTATTAGCACGAGTTTTAGGGTCTAAATACCGAAATGTAATGGATGGCTCCCCATTATAAGAAGCAGTCATTACACCATATTTTTCTGTATAAACACTAATAGTTGAAACTGCATTGGGAACATCAACTTTAAAAAGGCCTATATGGTTTACATCAACTTCTGTTTTAATGGTATCTAAGAATACAACCACTTGATCCATTGGGTTATTATTGTGATCTAATACACGACCTATAAATGTGTTTTGACCAAACACCCAAGAATGTGTTAGGCAAATTATGACAAAATAGATTATCCGTCTCATTTTTCTTAAAGTACAACTAAAGATAAATATTATTATCACCTTTTTTATTTAATTATTGTTAAATTGTCATTACACACCTAGTTTGCTAGTTATACAACCCTGGTGGTTGCAGAGATTTTTAAATTAATGACTAAAAATCAACTCCAAGAATATTTTATAAGATGCATAATTTAAATACTCAAGTTTCATAGGTTAATCTTTATAACAAACCAATCTAACTTTCAAATGATAAAATTCTTCAAATTATTGAGACAAGATTTTGCAAAGCAAAATCAAAGGCCTAGCCTGTCCAAAGTAGCTTGTAAAGCGGAGTTGGATAGACATTTGGTTGAGATAGCTCCTCCAGAGGCGGACAAGCGCCTGCGAAAAAAATGGAAACTAAATTATGATTAAGTTCTTTAGACGAATTAGATACAAACTTCTGAGTGTTCTGTCATTCCGACAGAGTCCAGACGGCTCCTTCTGGACGACGAGGAATCTCATTATGGGATTTCTCACATTCGTTCGAAATGACAATACTTTTAAATTATGATTAAGTTTTTTAGACATATAAGACAGCAACTACTAACTGAAAATAGATTCAGAAAATATCTAATCTATGCGATTGGAGAAATTGTGCTTGTTGTTGTCGGAATTTTAATTGCATTATCAATAAATAATTGGAATGAGAACCAAAAACAAAATGATCAGATAGTAAAATATGCAAAAGCATTAGTACAAGATTTGGAAAAAGATATTAAAATGATCGATACTATTTATAATACATCAAAACAAATTTCAATTAGAATAGATAGCCTATCGGCTTATGTGAGAAATTCAAAACTTGAAGACCTTTCCAACCTAGATGTCATTTGTCTGACTTGGGTTAGATTATATAGACCTTACTCGTGGAATCAGGCAACTCTAGAAGAAATTAAAAATTCTGGCAGTCTTCGGTTAATAAACAATGAAGAAATCTCAAATAGGATTGTTAAATATGATGCTCAATCAAAGCACATGGAGGACGATTACTACGAGGATAAAGAGCAATCTGAAGATGCAAATAAACTATTAGATAAATTAGTTAATTACAATTACCCAAATATGACAGAATTAGCAGAAATGCTAAGACTCACTACTAATTATGGTCGGATCCATGAATCGTTTGATAACCCAATATACAAAGAGGCTCAAGGATTTGATTTAAGATTAAACCTTGAGGATCCGAACTTAATTAATAATGTAGTAAACAGTTTCATAAGACTTAAATATCTTTTAAGTATTAGGACACAGATCGAATTACCCGCGTTGATCCAAAATGCACAAGAGTTAATCGATCTATTAAAAGAAGAATATATGTTTTAAATAGTGCTGTTATCTCCTTTTTGAAAAGAAATATTATTAATTAAACAACTGCCAACAAGGTGTATCGTTCATTGCGCTGTCGTTTAATGAACTTTTGAGGATTTCTGGCGAAGTCCTAACACTTCCCTCCTTTTTTGTTAATTTAGTTCTCTATCGCAACGGAATCATAGCTGTCTGCCGCCTTCATCCGCCGAAATGGCTACATGAAGGCGAGACAGGCCACGTAAAACGTGGGGGTCGGACACGAACACGTTGGCAGCAATATTACCGGATAAAAAAATAATAGATATAATAAAATATAAATGAAAGCAAAAACCCGAAAATTGATCCTTATAATTGGACTCCTAGTATTTAGCTACAATTCCTATTCTCAAACGAATACTGATAGCATACAAAAAAAGAAAGTAGATACATCAATGGTTAAAATGGATAAAAAACTAAAGTTTGGATGTGGCTTCGGTCTTAATTTTGTTGGAGGAACGAATATTAGTATATCTCCAAATTTAACTTATAACGTAAGTAATAAAGTTGCTTTCGGATTTGGAGTACAATGGAATTATCTCGATCTAAAGGACATTCAGAGCACTACGTCTTATGGCGCAAACACAGTTTTTCAGTTTAGACCTTCACAAAAAATATTGACATTACTAGAATTTGCTCAATTAAGGGTTTCCACTAAATCAGAGATTAATGATAGCGAAAGAAACTTTTGGGATTCTGCATTATTTGTAGGAGCAGGATATAATATTACAAAAAAAATAAGTGTTGGTGCCAAATACAATTTTTTATATAAAGAAGACGAAAGTATTTATTCCAGTCCGATAATTCCGTTTGTCAATATTTCCTTTTAATATTTAAATTCCAAATAAATAGTATTGGATAGACAATAGTAATAAATTAATGTATTCATGAATCCTTCGGATTTCCCGCAACGAAACCATACACGAACACGTTAGCAACAAGTCAATTTTACTATGAAAAAAATCTTCTCTGTTATTCTTTATGTTATTGGTATTATTCTCACTCTCTCATTATTAGTACAAATAATTAAGTTTATTATGGGATTGGGAGTAATTTTCTTATCTGAAGATCTAAGCATGGGTGATGGAGCGTTTGTCTTCGGACAAATCATTTTTTATGTTGGACTCGCAGTTCTAATTTTCTTCATTTTCAAGTTTGCCAAAAAGTTGTGGGTTGCCAAAAGCATTAAATAGGAAAATGACACTACCAGTAGCTTACAACGTGTATAGCCCACGCTTCTCTCCTAACCCAAAAATTCATTAACTTTCAGAATAATAAATTTTTGTGTATCAGAGCAGTGCGTATGAGCAGAGCAGGCCATACACAAACACGTTAGTGGCAATTTCAAAAAAGTAAAAATGATGCCAAAGAAACCAAAAACCAAGTACGCTAAAAGTGGTAATATAAATATTGCATACCAGGTTTTGGGAGAAGGACCAATTGACATCGTTTATATTCCAGGTTGGGTTTCGAACTTAGATATGATGTGGACAGAAACCCGGCTTGCTACATTCCTAACCAAGCTTTCTTCATTTTCCAGGCTTATTTTGTTTGATAAAAGGGGAACCGGGCTTTCAGATAGAATGAACAAATATTCAACTCTTGAAGAGAGAATGGATGATATTCGTGCTGTAATGGATGCCGTAGGTTCCGAAAGCGCAGCCTTATTTGGCCATTCTGAAGGTGGCTCTGTAAGTATGCTGTTTGCTGCTACCTATCCCGAGCGCACAATTGCATTGGTCACTTTTGGCGTATTTGCTAAGCGTAAATATTCAAAGGATTATCCGTGGGCCCCTACTGATGCTAAACGTCAACTTTCCTATAAAATGGTAGAAGATAAATGGGCGGATGGCGATATGCAAGGTTTGAAATCGTTAGTTCCATCGTTAGCAGATGACGATATATTTATGGACTGGTTTGCCAGCTATTTGCGCTCAGGCGCAAGTCCAGGAGCTGCACTAGAATTACTACGTCTAAATACAGATGTTGATATTATAGGTATTTTAAGTTCAATAAGAGTTCCAACATTACTGCTTCATAGAACCGGTGATATAGATGTTCATGTAGACGAAGCTAAATTTATTGCTGAGCGCATCTCAAATTCAAAATTTGTTGAACTTCAAGGTGATGACCATCTTTTTTGGGCTGGTAATTCTTATTCGATTCTTGCTGAAATAGAAGAATTCATTACCGGGGTAAGGCCAAATAAAGTGTTCGACAGAGTACTATCTACTATCCTTTTCACAGATATTGTGCGTTCTACCGAACATTTATCTAAAAGCGGAGATAAAAAATGGATGAATATTTTAGAAAAGCATAACGCTTTAGTAAGAGAGGAATTAAGAAGATTTAATGGCAAAGAGATAAAAAATACAGGAGATGGTTTTTTAGCAACATTTGATGGACCAAGTAGGGCAGTTCGTTGTGCTCAAGCTATTCGGGATGGGATTAAAAAACTTGGAATCGAGATCACGGTCGGGATTCATACAGGAGAATGTGAAATTTTTGATGCCGGAGATATTGGTGGTATTGCCGTTCATATTGCGGCAAGGGTTCTAAGCAAGGCTCAACCCAATCAAATACTTATTTCCATGACCGTTAAACATTTGCTCAGTAGTAATGAATTTCAGTTAACAGATCTTGGAAATGTTTCCTTAAAAGGTATTGAGGATGACTTTAGAATTTATGCCTTGGAAGAACAAAAAATAACATCAAACATAAATTGATAAAATAAGCCGCTAACACTGTATTTAATCCATTAAAACGGCTCATATACTAACCGTTAGCAATAATGAATTGAAAACGGATTTAAATATGACGATTGGAATTGGCAATTTTAACGGATTAAAACTGCCTTCTTGCCCTTCTATTTCTACTACTTCTGAAATTTCGGCTCCGTTTGGTAAAGAAAATCACGAATGTCCACACAACAGAAATTAAAATTACCGCAATAATTATCTCATATGCTTCGCTTGGAATATCCATACCATAAATATACGAAAAAACAGATCGAAAATCACTAATGCTAACAACGTGCCTAATTGTACCATGAAAAGTCGCATTTGATATTCTAACAACCAAGCTAGAGGGCCCCACCGCAGTCAGTGAGAACAGTCAATTCCAGCGACAGGTTAAGCTTCAGTAGAATTACTTTCCTCATGATGTTTTTTTGATCCTGCGTATTCGATGAAGGCAGGTTCTTTTTCATCCTCTCGTTCCTCTATTCGCTCGACAAGCCATTGGACCCATTCTCCAAATCTTGGATTATTTTGCTCAATTCGGGTATCCTTAATTTGGTATTCAATTTTCCTCCACAACATCAATAACAACCCACCTGCGAGTTCCTGGACCACAAGAAAAGAAGCGATTTTCTTCTGTACTAAAATCCCCATTGTTTCAAACATCATCCCCACAATTTGAGCTGCAACTTGGTAGGAACTATCTCGAGCTTTGAATTCTTTTAAACTCAATCCATCAGGAAGCGAACTTAACAAGACAACAGCCTTTGCAAATTCCGGTTCCGTGAAGGCACGACACAAATCTGCAGCAACCTGAGCACTTCTTTGTTTTCGAAATTCAATCACCTGGATTACGCCGAAAATTGCCCCTCCAACAATAGCTGCTGCTGCAATTATTTCTGCAATTGCGACATATGTCGTAAGTTCATACATGTTAATTCCTTTATAGAGATTTGTAATACGTTTTAAAATAGTATTACACAGTTAATGTACTTATCATAACCCAAATAAGCAAGAAAAAAATTTTATCCGTATATCACGCTTTATTAAAACAAAAATTTGTGGATTAATTTATTTGCTATAGGTATTCTACGATTATATTAGAATTAATAACAACCAGGCACAACAACGTGTAGAGCTCATTGCTCAGAAATTGCTCGCGCCAGTTCGCTCCGCTTGTGTCCTAATCGGAATTTCTCTCACTGCTGAACAATGGTTTATCTCCTATTCCCTATCTTAGTGCTAAAGCAACAAACCATACACGAACACCTCGGCCACCATCAAATTTTATATATGATAGAATCAATAAAGTATATTTTTCGAGGGTACAGATTCCGATATAAGTTAGACCCGCAGGAAATAAATTATATGGTGTCTAACCTTGAAGCAGGAGATATTGCTGTAGATCTTGGCGCCCATAAAGGAGGGTATCTTTATTGGATGCGAAAAGGTGTCACGAAAAAAGGAAAAGTTTACGGTTTTGAGCCACAAGAGAAACTGTTTAACTATTTGAAACGTGTTATTAATATGTTAAAACATTATAATGTGGTCATTGAAAATTTGGGAGTATCATCCCAAGAAGGAGAGGTCAAATTTTACATTCCAAAAACAAAAAAAGGATACTCGCCTGTAGCAAGAATTGACTTTCTTGACGATGAAACACCTATTGCTGAATGTAAAATAAAAGTTACCACACTTGATAAATATTTCTATGATCGCCAAATTTATCCCAGTTTTATTAAAATAGATGTTGAAGGACATGAAAAAGAAGTTTTGTTGGGAGGGATTAATCTACTTAGAACATACAGCCCCAAATTATTAATGGAGTGTGAAAATCGTCATCTGAAGGATGGAAATATTTTTGAAGTATTTGATATACTTTTAAAATTAGGATATAATGGATATTTTTTTGATAATAAAAAATTGAAATCCATTAATGATTTTAAACCTGAGATTTATCAAAAAAAGACCAGTGGTAGATTCTGGGAAGCTAAGGGCTATGTGAATAATTTCATGTTTGAAAAGCCCAAAACAGCAGCCAACAAAAAATAAACACCATTAAAAACGGATGTTTCTTCAAAATGTTGGCGGTCATTAAAAATTTGTGTAAAGCATAATAAGCTAGATTAAAAATTAAAATGTGAAATTAAATGCTCAAAGACATCAATCCGAAATTACCAATGCGCGACAAAAGCGCTACTCGAGTGTATTACTTAAACAAATTAGGATTTAAAGTATTTGGAAGTGAAGATTTTGATGGTTACTTGATGATGGAAAAAGACCAAATTCAAATTCATTTCTATGAATTTAAAGAACTTGACCCCAAAGAGAATTACGGACAAGTTTATATTCGAACCGACAATATTGACCTATATTATAATTCATTATTACAAAATAAAACTGAAATTCATCCGAATGGAAAATTAGAAATCAAACCTTGGGGACAAAAGGAATTCTCTGTACTTGATCCTGACAATAATCTATTGACATTTGGACAAAGTATTTAAGGATAAAAAACGTACCGCCAACAAGGTGTATAGTTCATTACAGCTGAAATTGCTGACGCCAGTTCGCTGCGCTCGTGTCCTAATCGGAATTTCAAACCTTTTTGCTATTTTTATGGTTAGGGCGGAATGATACCCGCGTATCATTCCGCAACAAACCATACACAAACACCTTAGTATCAAGCAAAGCCTATGAAAATTAAACTAAAAAAATTAGCACTATTGGTAGAAATATTAGGAGGCCTTGCTATCTTAATATCATTAGTGTTTGTTGGAATACAACTAAAAGAGAATACTAAGGCCACTAGGTCATCTACAGCAACTGCCACAATTGATACAATGACTAATTGGTATGTCACAATGGGAGCAAGTGAAGAAACCAGTAGATCTTTCTATAGGTTTCTATCAAATCCGGAATCTATGACTAAAGAAGAAAGAATTCAGCACATCTATAATTTTCATGGTCTTTTTCTTGCCTTTCAAAATAGCTACTACCTTTCTTTAGAAGGCACTCTTGATGACAGAATCCCAAAATCTTTGAATCAAGTTATTTATGGTGTGAAAGATCAACCTGGTTTTAAACTTTATTGGAAATCTCGAAAATCAATATTCTTTGAAGAATATCGAGATTATGTCGATGATCTTCTTATCTCAGAGGATATTGTTTCGGATGGCGTTTATAAAGCTATGGATTCTGATTAATGCCAGATGCTAACAACCTGCCCGCCCCAATATTTTTTGATAATGAGGGGAGCCGGGCACAAACACCTTGTGCTTCATTATCTGAAATCCCAAATTCATTTATTAGTCTATCTTTAGAGAAACTAACTTCTAATGATTAAATTCTTTCGACAAATACACCATAGCCTTATGAGTGTTCTGTCATTCCGACAGAGTCCAGACGGCTCCGTCTGGACGACGAGGAATCTCATTATGGGATTTCTCACATGCGTTCGAAATGACAATACTTTTAAATTATGATTAAGTTTTTTAGAAAAATTAGATTTGACCTTATGGCAAAAAATAAAACGGGCAAATATCTTAAATATGCCATAGGAGAAATAATTCTTGTTGTTATTGGAATTTTGATTGCTTTGAGCATTAATAATTGGAACCTAAATCGGAAGCAAAATAATGCCGAAAAGGCATTTCTACAAGGCATCAAAACTGACTTGAAGAAGGACAAGGAATATATTGATCTAATTATACAACTACAGAAACCAAAGATTGATGTATTTGATCTCTTGAACTCGGAATTACCAGAATTCAATAATGAGAACGAAATTGCAGTTGATTCTTTATTTAAAATATATTTTACCAGTCAGCGTACATTTTATCCAATTTCTGGTTCCTTTCAATCGGCCGTTTCAGGCAATCAAATCAATTCCTATAAAGACAAAGTTATTACGAGTTCACTTATCAAACTTTATAATACCACCTATGAAAGATTAATTGATAATGGTAAAATAAGTGATGACAGATGGGATGATCTAAGCAGAAAATACAGCCATGAAAGACGAATTGGAATTCATGAAAACATGAGTGATTCGCAGCTTTCGGAACTCTTGGATGACATGTATCACCATTTTGTTCATATGCGTTGGTATCAAAATCAATTAACGGATGCCAATACAGAAATTGATGAAATATTAGAAAAAATAGAATAAACTAATGTTATTACAATAACGAACCAATTACCAATGATAAAATTCTTTCGTAAAATACGCTATGACCTTATGAAAAAAAACAAATCTGGAAAATATTTGAAATATGCGGTTGGAGAGATTGTGCTTGTGGTTATTGGAATTTTGATTGCACTCCAAATAAATACTTGGAACAATAACAGAATAAATAAAGACAAAGAACAAGAATATTTGGTTGGACTAAAAAATGATTTAGAAAGTCAAATTACCTCCTTTAATGGTAGACTTCAAATATTTGACGTTATGGTTGATAAAGCAGAGACAATTATTTTTGAATTCAGTATAACTGGAAAATTGACCCAAATAGACAGTATCAACGAACGTTTAAACTTTATGATCTACACTTTAGATTATCCTGAGGCAAAAACAACCTTTAATGAACTCATCACTACTGGGCAGATAAATTTAATTCAAGACAAATTAATCAGGTCAAAAATAATAGCCTTCTACCAATTCTCAGAAGAAACAAAGTCTCAAGTAAGCAATAATGTTGAAAAGGTTTATTACGCTCAAATATTTCCAATTATTAATGCTTCAGTGATGATCAATCCTGAGGGTCTTGGTTTCCCTCTTGAAAAAATCGATTATGAACTTCTAAAAAGTAGATTGTATTCGTCATTCGAAATCAATTTAAATGACCCAATTAAAGAGTTTGAAATTATTAATGCAGTTAGTTTACATCTTATTGAAATGAAGACCAACAAAGGTTTTATCATTACGGCTAAAAATGCCGCAGAAGCACTTTTAAAAGAGATTAAAGCAGAATTAAATAATTAATAGAATGATAAAATTCTTTCGTAAAATACGCTACGACCTTATGGAAAAAAACAAAACTGGTAAGTATATGAAATATGCCATAGGAGAGATTCTATTGGTAGTTTTTGGGATTTTAATTGCACTATCAATTAATAATTGGAATGACCATAAAAAGCAACAACAAAAAGAGATCGTCTATTTAACTGAGCTTAAAAAAGGATTAGAATCTGACCTAGCGGGTGAATTTATCCCTTCAATTAAAATTTACAAAAGGCGCTTAGAAAGTCACAACAAATTGTACGCTTTTTATGAGAACACTGAAACTTTTAGTGAGGATTCACTCACTAAATATTTTCGTTCATGTTTTGCAGGGGAATGGGACTTTGTTTTTAATACTGCTGCCTTTGAAAATATAAAATCTACCGGAATTGATATTATTTCTAATGACTCCATACGATCCAAAATATCAACGCTTTACAGTTACAGTTATCCTAACATTAGAGAAGTTAATCAGAATTTTATCAGATATCATGATCTGCAAATAAGCCCAATTATTTATGACAACATTAATCTAAGAAATAATCCTTTAACTTCAGGTGAATTGGCTTTTTTAAAGAATAGTTTTCAAATCAGGAATAGATTAGGGCGTCTTTACAGGCGAACCTCCTTTTTACATTTAAGATTATTGATGCCCGTACAAGAAAATGTAGAATCACTGATTAATGATATTGATTTAGAGTTAACCCGATTAAAAGAATAAAATTATTGAGTCAATGGAAAAAAGGATTATTTACTCAACTTAAGATTTTACAATAACTAAACGGCACGATAGCAGAAACTATTCGCATGCATATTCGAAGTATAATATTAACGAAAGCCCGCCACATTAATTTATTTTGGTGGCAGGCCACCTAAAACGCGGGGGCCGGCACGAACATTTTGTACATAATTATTGGAAAACGTGAAATAAATTAATAATTTCTTCAAATGAATCAAATGAAAAAAGTTTTAGCAATTGGACTAATGATGCTTATTTTAAACAGTTGCGCCACTGTTTTTGGTGGACCTGTTACTCCATATCAAAAAAGAAAACCAGCACCCGGTGAATCACAGAGAGATGTGAGAGTAGTTGCCCTAATTGCTGATATTATTTTATTCGCCCCAGGCCTTATCGTAGATTTTGCCACTGGTGCCATCTATAGGCCTAAACAATAACAATGTACAACGACCTGCCTGCCCGCCCCAATATTTTCTCATAATGAGGCAGGCGGGCCTGCCCGCGCCATTATTTTATAATGAGGAAGCCGGGCACGAACGCCTTAGATGCAAGTAAATAAAACCATATTATATTGAATAATAAAACAACCTTTTTAATCGGTATTCTTGGAGCAGGACTCTTTGTTATTTCTTCAATACTTGGTGGAGTTTTAATCGATGATTATAGTATAATAAGTCAATTTATAAGTGAAACCTATGCCATAGATACTCAGTATGGTGTGATCTTAAGATTTTTAGGTATTATTCCGAGTGGAATTTTGTTTACGTTATTTGCCTATGCAGCGTATACCAATTTACCGCAATCCAATCTGACTAAATTGGGGTTTATAGGATTGGGAATATTCTACGGTATTGCAACGGTAATTGTTGGAATCTTTCCGTGTGATAGTGGGTGCAACAAAGAATTTATCAATCCAAGTTTATCTCAATTTATTCATAATCTAATAGGATCTTTAACCTACATGATTGTTCCTTTATGTATAATTCTGATTGCTGTTGGAATAAGAAAATTGCCCTTATATAAACGACTTTCAAATGTTGGAATCGCGTTTGGAACTATTAGTTATCTGTTTGTTATTCTGTTATCCTCAAACCCAAATTCAGAATTCATAGGCCTGTATCAGCGTATTATAGAGGCCGTTTTTATTCTATGGATAGTTAGCTGTGCTGTTAAATTAAAAAATGAGGAAACCAGTAGGTCACAAGATGTATAGCTCACACTCTGGCCTGGTTGCCCGCCTATTAAATGATTAATCGTGGCAGGCGGGTACCCAAAAATTCATTAACTTTCTATCAAATAAATTTTTGTGAATCAAAGCAGTGCGCATGAACAGTCCATGCCATATACGAACACCTTATCGTCAATGCCGAAATGCTACGAAATTGAATGAACAAAACAATATTTGAGATCGCTAAAATGGATTGTCCTTCGGAGGAAAATCTTATCCGAATGAAATTGGACGGTATATCAACTATTGAACATTTGGACTTTGACATTCCCAACCGAAAATTGACCGTTTTTTACAGTGGAGAAATAGACCAAATCGAAAGGTCGATTCTCGAACTGAATTTAGGTGGAAAGAACATCTCGACCGAACAATCCGTCCAAACGGATTTCGGAGAAAAAACGAACCAGAAAAATCTTCTCTGGATTGTACTCGGAATCAATTTCGCCTTTTTCGTTATCGAAATGACTACGGGATTGATCTCAAAATCGATGGGTTTGGTTGCCGATAGTTTGGATATGCTTGCTGACAGTTTTGTTTACGGAATTAGCCTGTTTGCTGTTGGAGGAACGCTGATCAGAAAAAAAAGGATTGCTAAAATCGCAGGTTATTTTCAAATAATACTTGCGATTATCGGATTTGTGGAAGTATTAAGGCGATTTTTCGGAGTAGAGCAATTACCCGATTTTTCGACAATGATTATCGTCTCGTTTTTTGCACTAATCGCGAA
>JABDKL010000058.1 GCA_013002225.1 Winogradskyella sp. | reverse complement strand
CAGGTGCAGCAACACGGATGTTTAAGTTTTTATTTCAGTTTTTAAAAGAATATAATCCCAAAGAACAATCCCTAAATGCATTTATAAATAAGAATAAACTCAAGGATATGTCTTTGTTTTTAGTAGGTTTAGAAAAGCTACCTTTTTACAAAGAGGTCCTATCAAAGCTTGCAAATAATGATATAAAGTTTGAAAATCTACCAACCAATGAAAAGGTATGGCATTTTGTAAACACTATGCTAAATGCAGATCTTCTCAATTTTGGAAATCAACCAAAAGGTTTATTACCATTTCATAAATATAAATCGCATCATATTTCTACCGCTTTTGAGGAACATTTATATGAGGCAGCACTATATGCTTCTGCCGGTAGTAAGGCAAACCTTCACTTTACAATCTCTGAACGCTACAAAGATAAATTTAATGAAGAGTTTAAGCGCATCGAAAATTATGTCGAGAACAATACTGGTGTGTCTTTCGAGATTAAATTTTCGTACCAACAACAATCTACAGATACAATTGCCGTAACATTAGACAATAAACCCTTTAGAGAGGATGATGGTTCAATATTATTTAGACCTTCTGGGCATGGTGCCTTATTAAAAAATTTAAACACCATTGATGCTGATATTATATTTATAAAAAATATAGATAACGTTGTCGTAAAGCAATACAAGGAAGAAGTTGCAACGTACAAAAAAGTACTTGCCGGGATATTACTAAAATTACAATCTAAAACTTTTGAGTATTTAAGGCTTTTAGACAAGGATACTATTACAAACGATCAGCTTAATGAGATGGAGCGTTTTCTAGAATCCGAGATGAACATTAAAATTTCAAATGAGTATAATAAGTTTCTAGATAAATATAAATTTGATTATCTCAGAGAGAAATTGAACCGGCCAATTCGAGTTTGCGGAATGGTAAAAAATGAGGGAGAACCAGGTGGAGGCCCATTTTGGGTAAGTGATAAAAATGGTAACCAATCATTACAAATTGTAGAATCTGCTCAGATCAACCTAAAAGATAAAAAGCAAAAAGAAATTTTAAAGAATGCCACACACTTTAATCCGGTAGATCTTGTTTGCGGTGTCAAGAATTACAAGGGAGAAAAGTTTAACCTGGAAGATTTTGTAGATCATACAGCGGCTTTTATTACCATGAAAACTAAGGTAGGTAAAAATTTAAAAGCCCTGGAGTTGCCTGGACTTTGGAATGGCAGTATGGCCTATTGGAATACGATCTTTGTAGAAGTACCGATTATCACTTTTAATCCAGTAAAAACAGTAAATGACTTGCTTAAAGCCCCTCACCAAATCCAGTAATTGTGGATGTTGAATTACTTAAATCCGAAGTAACATACAAATATTCACGAAGTTCTGGCAGTGGCGGACAGCATGTAAATAAGGTGTCTTCCAAAGCAGAATTGTACTTCGATATTCTAAATTCCAAAGCAATAAATGAATACGAAAAAGAGAAACTGTCTGCATTTTACAATAATAGAATTAACAATGACGGCGTTTTAGTTTTGACCTCTGAGGAAAGTAGAAGTCAATTTAGAAATAAAGCTATTGTTACTCAGCGTTTTTTAGAACTAATTGAAGAAGGACTCAAAGAGAAAAAAACGCGAATTCCGACAAAAATATCGAAAGCTGCCAAACGAAAAAGATTAGCTAATAAACGCAAAAATGCTGATAAAAAGGCAAATAGAAAACCTCCAGAAATAGAATAAAACATTTAAGGATATTTGATTTGTCAATTCTTATTTGTTTCTATCTTTGCACCGTTCTCAAAAAAGGGGTGCCAATAAACGGCTGAGATCACACCCATTGAACCTGAGCAGGTAATGCTGCTAAGGAAATTACAGATGAGATGTAGGACTGAGATTATATCAGAACGACATACTCAGTGTTATAATCAATATTTAACCAAGAATAATGACCTCTTTTTATTCGATTATTAATTTTATAGTCGTATGAAAACTATTTTCAACAATCTTTCTAGAACAAAAAAACAAAGATTGTCGCTTTTCATTTTTTTATTAAGCATGTGTTCTGTTTATGGACAAGACAAACAACAAGACTCAACAAAAGTTGAGAAATTAGATGAGGTTTTAGTTAAAGCTGTGCGTGTTTATGAGAAATCGCCAATTACGCACTCTAATGTGACCAAAAAAGAAATTGCAAAACGTAATTTAGGACAAGACATTCCTGTGTTACTTAATTTTTTACCTTCTGTTGTAACCACTACAGATGCTGGTGCAGGAGTTGGCTATACTGGAATTAGAGTACGTGGTGTTAGTTCGCAGTCTACTAATATCACTATTAACGGTATACCATATAACGACGCAGAATCTTTAGGTACATTTTGGGTTAATTTAGGAGATTTTGCTTCTTCTGTCGAAAGTTTACAGTTGCAGCGTGGAGTAGGTACATCGACTAATGGGTCTGGTGCATTTGGAGCAAGTATTAATGTGTTAACCGATGCCGTTTCTAAGGATGCTTCTGGTGAAATTTCTAATTCCTTTGGAAGTTATAATACAAGAAAACATACTGTAAAATTTAGTACAGGCCTAATGAATAATCATTTTGAAATTGCGGGTAGACTCTCTAATATTGGATCAGATGGCTATATAGATCGTGCATCGGCAGATTTAAAATCATATTTTCTGCAAGGGTCTTACGTAGATGATAATACGCTCATTAAAGCGGTGCTTTTTGGAGGGAATGAAATTACCTACCAGGCTTGGTATGGTATAGATGGAGAAACTATGGCTAACGACCGAACTTTTAATTTCGCTGGTATTTATACAGATGATAGTGGGAATACTCAGTTTTACGATAATGAAGTAGATAACTATAGCCAGGATCACTACCAGTTACACTGGAATCAGCGCTACAATAATAACTGGTCTACTACATTGGGCTTAAACTACACCTATGGACGAGGTTATTTTGAGCAGTTTAGGGAGGATGATGATTTTGCAACCTACGGTTTTGAGGAATTAACTGTAAACGGACAAACCGTTAACAGCACAGACTTAATTCGCCGACGTTGGTTAGATAATAATTTTTATGTTTTAAATGCTAGTGCTAATTACAAAAACAACGAATTAGATATGATTTTTGGTGGCTCATACAGTCATTATAATGGAGACCATTTTGGTGAAGTGATTTGGGCAGAATTTGCAAGTCAGAGCGATATAAGAGATCGTTATTACGATGGAAACAGCAAAAAGAACGACTTGTCGGTTTTCTCTAAAGCAAATTTCAGATTAAATGATATCATAAGCCTATACGGTGACTTACAGGTTAGGAA
>JABDKL010000026.1 GCA_013002225.1 Winogradskyella sp. | reverse complement strand
AAGCCCTTTTCATCGGTATACATTTTGCCATCAGCAAGCACTGCACTTGGTGCGAGCACCTCTCCGCCTTCTGGTACGTTTTCTGCGGCACAAATACGTCCACAATGCATTAACTGTACAAAAAACTTTCCATCATTATCATGAACCGTATCTGCAATGGTCTTCCAGCCATCGATCTGTGCCGGACTATAAGCGCCAGGAATTCTAGGATAGCCAATACCGTTCACCGATGGTGATGTCCCTTCTGAAATTATTAGGCCGGCTGAAGCGCGCTGACCGTAATAAGTTGCCATTAAGTCGTTTGGAATATTATCTATGGCTCTAGATCGTGTCATAGGAGCCATTATGATCCTGTTTTTAAGTTTCAAATTTCTTAATTTGTAACTGCTATACGGATCTGTTTTTGTCTTAAATATACTCATAGTTGCTTTTTTTATTTCTAAACGAAGATACCAAGCCTTTGCAACTATAGTTGATGCTATTAATGTAAGTTTTGACTTAAACAGCCATTAATTGCGTTAAGATTTTATATAAAAGATTAAAAATTTTAATGCGTTTAGGTAAATATGGTTAACCTTATAAGGTCATTTCCTTAAATGTAATACCCAGTGCTTTTTGAATATCGATTACTTTTTGCATTTCACCTGGAATAATTAAGGCAATAGACTGACCCGTTTTACCAGCTCTTGCTGTCCTGCCACTGCGGTGTGTATAATACTCTAATTGTTCTGGTAATTGATGATGTAAAACAAAAGCTAAATTATTAACATCAATACCACGCGCAGAAACATCTGTAGAGATTAATATTTGTAAACTTTCATTTTTAAAAGCGCGCATCACCTTATCCCTTTCCTTTTGTTGCATATCGCCTTCTAGGGCTGCCACTGCAAAGCCTTCATGCTGTAGTTGCTGTGCTAAATTTTTAGTTCCCGCTTTTGTTCTGCAGAAAATAATACCGCGTTGATCCTGACGTTTGTCCAGGATACGAATGATCATATTTAACTTATCCTTAAGGCCAGTATGGATGTAATGGTGTGAGATATTTTCATTGACCAAGGCATTTTTGTTGACCTCTACTCTCATCGCATCTGGTGACATATAGGTTTTAATAATACGCTTTATTTCTTCAGGCATTGTTGCAGAAAACAACCAGGTATTACGTTTGTTAGTGTTATACTTTAAGATCTTATTTAAATCCTCCTTAAAGCCCATACTCAACATCTCATCTGCTTCGTCTAGTACAAGTGTTTCTACATTAGAAATATCTACAGCGCCACGTTCTACAAGGTCCAGCAAGCGCCCTGGTGTAGCTACTACAATATGAGTAGTCCTGTTTAATGCTTTGATCTGTTTATCTATTTTTTCGCCACCATATACGCCCTCTGCAAAAATTTTAGTCGTATTATACTTTGTGAATTTAAATAGTTGTTTTTGTATTTGCTGTACAAGCTCACGTGTTGGAGCGATTATTAAGGCCTGAACTTCAGCTTTGTTAGTGTCAATAGCATGTAATACGGGTAATCCGAAAGCAGCAGTTTTACCAGTTCCTGTTTGTGCTAAACCAATTAGATCGGTTTTAGATTCTAATAAAATTGGGATTACCGTTTGTTGAATTTCTGTTGGTGTCTTAATGTTGAGCTCTTTTAAAGCTTTTATATAGGATTTTTGTACGCCTAGATCTAAAAATGTTGTCATATTATAATATTATGGGGCAAAGGTAGCTTGTACTAATGACAATTTACTACGATGACCTTTAAATTGCTAATTGTTTTTGTTTTGGTTGCATTTAAAAAAAGCGATAACTGTATCTATTTACAATTATCACTTCTATTTAAAGATCTGGGATCTATTATTGTTTCTCGACTCTACCTAATGGTTGAATGGTCGGTTTGAGCTGAACATATAAATCGAATTGTGGATGCGTTAAGATATTTCGCATTTCCATAGTTTCAGCTTGTCTTAAGTTGTATAATTTATCGAGTTGCTCTTTTCCTTTAAATTGCGCCTTAATTTTATGCTCTCTTATTAAAAATTCTTCAACCTTTTTCTGGAACAAAATGGTTTGTTTCGCATCCATTTCAATTTGAGCGTCATATTTGTCGGTAATTATCACCGCCCTTGCTTCAATTTGTTCGTTATCTGTTTGCAGGATTGGATCTTGAGCAGACATTTGAAACGAAAAGGCTAATGCTAATATGTATATTAAATATCTCATCCTTAATAATTTATTGATTAATACTAAATATACATAAACTCTTGATGCAAGTCAAGGATATTAATACTTCTTAACGGTAATTTGACGGATTTAACACTACATTAAAGTTCGGTTTTAGTCTTCTGGTGGGTAGCCATGAATTTCTTCAAACTTTTCATCAAAATTAGCACGTAAATAGGCATTTAATTTTTTCTTATAGTCGTCTTTAAGCCATTTCAGAAAATTGTATGTGCTCTTACTGATGCATTTCGCGTAAATTTCTATGCGTTGGTTAATATCGTCTTTTAAGAGTTTTGCCAGACCGAGCGCATCGTAAACATCTTCACTATTTTCAATGCAAATTTTGGCATGTTGTTCTATAGAACGCTCTAAGACAACTTTCGATGACTCTCCGGATGCTACGGCATTTTTATACGTTTCTCTTATATCAAAATAGGTCTCTTCAGACTTTGAAAACTCGTCTTTTATATCGTCATCCAGATCGTGCTTAAAGTTTGCCTCAATGGCTTCATCACTCTTAATTCTATCAGCATACCAGTTTGGCGATTTAAAAATGAGTTGCCAGTCCAGATCTGCTCCCCAAGGCCCAAAACGATATAGATTATTACCTAAGTCAATAGTCGTAAACGTTGATTTGTTATTCAGAATTCGAGAACCACGCCCAATCATCTGGTAATACAAGGTTAATGATTTTGTGGCTCTGTTTAGGATTATGGTATCTATTGTAGGCTCATCAAAACCAGTCGTTAAGATACTTACGGATGTTAAAATAGCATCTGGTGTCTCGTGAAACCATTGTAGTATTTGCTTACGTTGCTTCTTAGTTGCCGTGTTGTCTAAATGCATGATCGAAAAACCAGCTTCTCTGAAGGCATAATAGACATTAATTGAAGTGTTTATACCATTGTTGAATATCAGTGTCTTTTTACCCAGTGAATGCTTTTTGTAGGCATCAACTAATTTTTGAAGCATGGCAGGACTTGAGTATAGGTCTTCAGAAGACTTAACGGTATAATCGCCATTAGACCCAACTTCGAGTGAGGTAAGCCCCATATCGTAAGCGTAAGTTTCTGCACGTGCTAAAAATTCATTCTCTATTAGGTTTTCTATAGTTTCTCCGGTGATTAACTCATCGTAGTTATCCTTCATTGGGAGCTCTTTGTTAGAGCTTAAAGGCGTTGCGGTTACACCCAAAATGAATGAATTTTCGAAAAACTTAAATAGTTTTGTGAACGAATTATAATGGGCCTCATCAATAATTACAAGACCGACATCAGAAATATCGAGTTTATTGTCGTTTAAACGGTTATTTAAAGTCTCAACCATAGCGACAAAACACGAATATTCAGCCTGATCATCAAGATTGGCCTTACTATTAACCACCTTGTTAGTTACGCCGAAGCTGGTAAGCATCGCAGAAGTTTGATTACACAGCTCTATTCTATGGGTCATTACCAATACCTTTTTATTATGGTTTTTAAGGTATTGCCGTACCATTTCAGAAAATATAACAGTTTTACCACCGCCAGTTGGCAGCTGATATAGTAGGTGATAGTCGTCTGGTGCTGTATCAAATTTTTCGAAAATTTTACTTATTGCACCTTGTTGGTAATCGTATAATTCTTTGTCTGTTTTCTTTTCTTGAAGCGCTTGACTTGTATCTGACATAAGGGAATTTTAGAGCATTTTATTTGTTCTGCAAATTTACAACAGTTATGTACATAAAAAAAGCATCAAACTTAATTGATGCCTGTTAAGGTTTATAGTAGATCGATGTAGATTAAATTATAGAACCGTCTGTTCTAAATTCTACATCTTTATTTTTTCCTTTTCTCTTAAATTCTACGTCATAGAAAAGTCCTTTTTTAGCACTTTCTACACGCTCAATTTCTGTTATTTCTTCATCATCATATTTTTCCTCGATAACTTTCTTAATAGCTTCTGGCAATTCGTCTTCGTCAATACTACATTCGGTTTCTACCCAAGTACCATCGGCATTAAAATCGGCTCTGTATTTTATACCATCAATTTTAAAATTAGCTTCATAGTAACCATGGGAATCTGTATGCCAATCGGGATCATTTTCACCAGGATACTTGGCTTGGAATGTCTTCTTAACAGCTTCCGGAGCTTGTGCATTAAGGTGTGTATTACAATTAAATATTAGAAGTGATATGCAAATAATAAATACCTTTTTCATAATTATATTTTGATTTCTTTTCTGCAAGTTAAGTTTATTAACTACAATGATTTTGCTTATACCATAAAAAACTTGATTCAAATAAAATCAACTTGATAAAAATTGTAAATAACTTAACATTCCCTGTTAAAAATCGAAATAATAAAATCTGTAGTTTTACGTTTCAAAAATCAAAAAACAATCAGATTCTTTTAAATGAAACACCTTTTTTTAAGCATTTCTTTATGCTTCTTTGCCTCGATGCTTAATGCGCAAGAAGATATTATTACCAATTCGATTAAAATAAAGCTTCCAGCTTCCGTATTAGATAAAGTCTCTAATACGAAGGAAATCGAAATTCCAATTGTAAATAAACCGACAATCAATACTAATATTAAAGATGAATTTTGGGATACAACAGTGTATAATCCTTATAAATCGGTTAATGTAGAGTTTCCTCTAAAATTGAACTTTAGTGATAGTAACTACGCCTCACCTATTCCACGCAAAAAGGTCATTACTTCGCGATATGGCTGGCGTCGTGGCAGACCTCATAAAGGTATTGATATTGACTTAATAACAGGTGATAGTGTCGTTGCCATACTCGATGGTATTGTGCGTTTTGCCAGATATAGCAGTGGCCATGGTAATACTGTAGTTGTAAGACATTACAATGGCTTAGAAACTACGTACGCTCATTTGTCTCATATTGAGGTAAAAGCAAACGATACCATTGCAAAGGGCCAGTATATCGGAAAAGGTGGAAATACAGGAAACTCCAGAGGTAGTCATTTACACTTAGTGGCCAGTTATATGGGAGAGTATATTCATCCCGATTATTTGTTTGATTTTTCTGAATCAAACGCGATACGAGCACGAGAAATTTGGGTGACTAAAAAATGGACCAGACCCGTTTATCACAGTTCAAGAAAATTATCTAATCTTACCATTTGCGAAACAGAAGAAGAGGCACTGGCTAGTTTAATTAAACAGCGAAAAGTATATATCGTGAGACAAGGCGATACTTTATCTAGAATTTCAAAACGTAATAATACCTCTATTGCATCAATCTGTAATACAAACAAAATTAGTAGAACTTCAACGCTAAAAATAGGTCAGAAACTGGTAATTGAACTTTAAAAAATTAATTTAGAACATTTAATTTTCTTTATTTTGCGACCTCTTTAAAATGACGCCATTGAAAGTCTGTATTGCCGAAAAACCAAGTGTTGCACGAGAAATTGCTACTGTATTAGGAGCTAATGTTAAGCATGAAGGCTACTACGAAGGCAATGGTTATGCAGTAACGTATACTTTTGGACATCTTTGTACATTATTTGAGCCCGCAGATTATAAATCTTATTGGAAAAGTTGGGATCTTAATAATTTGCCAATGCTACCCGAAAAATTTAAGGTAAAGGTGTCTGATAACGCTGGTGTTAAAAAGCAGTTTAATATTGTAAAGAGCTTATTTAATAAGGCAGATGTTGTTATTAATTGTGGTGATGCAGGCCAGGAAGGAGAACTGATCCAGCGCTGGGTAATCAATGAAGCTAAATATAAAGGTGAGGTAAAACGTCTATGGATTTCTTCCTTGACTACTGAGGCTATTAAAGAAGGGTTTAACAACTTAAAGTCATCTTCTGATTATGATAATCTTTATTATGCCGGGTTTTCAAGATCTATTGGCGATTGGTTGCTGGGTATAAATGCCACCCGATTATACACGGTTAAATATGGCGGTTACAAGCAAGTATTATCCGTAGGTCGTGTGCAAACCCCTACCCTCGCCATGTTGGTAACGAGATTTAAGGACATTGAAAATTTTAAGCCACAACCCTATTGGGAGTTGCAAACTTTATATCGCGATACACTTTTTAGTTATGAGGAAGGCCGGTTTCAAAATATGGAAGCAGGTGAAGTTCTGGCCAATAAGGTAAAAGCAGAAGATTTTGAAATAATCTCAATAGCAAAAAAGAAGGGTACAGAATATGCCCCAAAACTTTTTGATCTCACGGGATTACAAGTTTATTGCAATACAAAATTTGGATTCTCGGCAGACGAGACGCTTAAAATTGCCCAAAAGCTTTACGAAAAAAAGGTTGTTACCTACCCAAGAGTCGATACCACCTTTTTACCAAACGACGTTTATCCTAAGGTGAAAAACATATTATCAAAACTTGTTGATTATAAAGCTTTTATAGATCCTATTCTAAATAAGACAATTAAGAAATCTACACGGGTATTTAACGATAAAAAGGTAACGGATCATCATGCTATTATTCCAACAGGATTACAAACACATCTACAGCACAACGAACAGAAAGTATATAATATCATTGTAAAACGATTTATTGCTGTTTTTTATGACGATTGTAAAGTGTCTAATACTACTGTTTTAGGTAAAGCAGCCGAAGTTAAGTTTAAAACCACAGGCAAAGAAATTATTTCTAAAGGTTGGCGTGTTCTTTTTGAATCTCCAGACGCAAAGTCTAAGGGCGAAAATCTATTACCTGCTTTTACTAAAGGCGAAAAGGGACCACATGAACCCTCTTTTATCGAAAAACAAACAAAGGCTCCAAATCAATACACAGAGGCATCGCTTTTGCGCGCAATGGAAACTGCGGGTAAGCAAGTTGATGATGATGAGTTACGGGATCTAATGAAAGAAAATGGTATTGGACGTCCATCTACACGTGCGAATATCATAGAAACGCTTTTTAAGCGGAAGTACATTAAACGAAATAAGAAGCAAATTTTACCAACGGTTACTGGTATTCAGTTAATTGAAACCATACAGAATGAGTTATTAAAATCGGCCGAACTCACCGGAACATGGGAAAAGCAATTGAAAGATATTGAAAAGGGAGAAATCAGCGCGAATACCTTTATAAAGGGAATGAAACGCATGGTAGATGCATTAGTTTATGAAGTCAGAAGCGAAAAGGTGGCCACTCGCATCTCTGCTGTTAACAATAAGGCCGAAAAGGCTCAGAAATCTAAATCGAAGGGTGCCTCAAAAAACAAAAAAATTGTTGATACCTCTTGCCCTAAGTGTAAAACCGGGCAACTCATAAAAGGAAAATCTGCATTCGGTTGTAATTTGTACGGCAAGACCTGTGATTTTACTTTGCCATTTACCTTTAAAAACAAGAAAATTTCTGAGAATCAGTATCTCCGTTTACTTCGTAAAGGCTCAACCGTAAATTTAAAAGGATTTAATGAAGATGGCACGTCTATTGAGGGCCTGCTCCGATTTGACGATAATTTTAAATTAAAGCTCGAGCCAAAAAAAGTAAATAAGAAAACGCTAACTGTTGGTGCTATTTGCCCAAAATGTAGAACAGGAAAGCTGATTAAAGGAAAATCAGCTTATGGTTGTAGTAATTATAAAACCGGATGTGATTTCCGCCAGGCGTTTTAATTAATAACTTCTCTTATGGTTGGCCTCAAAATACGGTCAACCCCATGAATAACACCATTTGATGTTTCAATATCTGGAGAGGACACCTTCGCAGTAGTACCTTGTTCGTCGGTAATAACAATTGTATTATCTTCCAAACTTAAAGAAATAAAACGTCCTGTGATAGTTTCTAATCGATATGGATTTCCATCGTTATTTTCTATCATAGAAATTAATCTTGCTGCATCTCTTTCACCCTTAACAATATGATATTTTAAGGTCAGCCTTAGATCATCCAAATTCGACGGCAGCCTTAAACTATTGTAATCATCTTCTGGTAAGCGCTCAATTGCTGTATTTGTTGGTGCGAAGAATGTAACATCCGATAAGTTCTGAAAATCGTCCATCATTTGTGCCTGGTTAGCTAACTTTAGTAAGCTATTATAGTCTGGATCTTGCTCTAGCATATCAAATGTAGACATAACATCATTAAATGTCGCATCAGCATTTAAGTCTTCTAATTCTTCCTCTGCAACGGGTGTTCTATCTATTTCTTTTGAATTATCTTTACAAGTTGTTAAAAGAACGGTACAGAAGAAGATGAGTGTGATTTTATTAAACATGGTGTTAGTTTTAGTTAATTCTTTTAAAAATAGTAAATGATCATATTAAATTCAATTTAATTAAGAAAGCTTAACCAGAATTAACATTGTTTAACAGCCCATTGCTCAAGTCGATATCTACAGAGAATTAATTTTTATGGTTCGGTTTAATAGGTATGTAAAAATCTTCTTCAGAATCTGGACTACCATTTTTATAGTTTTTACCCATCATTTGAAAATGTGGTCTATCATCAAGGCTGTAATCTGAATTAGGCAACCATTCGCTCATAATTTTCTGATAGGTATTAGAAGCGTCCATGCCTTTATGCAGAAATACAGCATAGAGTCCACTGGGTATGGTTATATTATTCATGATCTCTGGCACTTCATTGTAATCTTCAACCTGCACGCCTGCCCAGATTTCAAAATCTTTATTTATGTTCGTTTTATAGTTTTTTGGGAAAACCTGAAGCGCTAAAACGTGATAAGAAACATTATTGGTAATTTCGTGTTGAGATGGTCTAAACCGCTTCCACAAGTCAATTATTTTATGCATTTCCCCATGTTTCATTTTAGAGGACATGCCAACTATTTTAAATTCTGGAACATAAGTGATTTCTGGATTCATGAAATTTGGACTATTAAAGTTGAAAGATAAAAAAAGCACAAGGATCTACCTTGTGCTTTCACGGAATTAGTTATAAAATCAAGAGACGATTATTTTACCAATTCCAACCTAACTAAACTAAAGTTTACATACCTGGTAATACTACGGTATCAATGACGTGTATAACACCATTAGATTGGTTTACATCGGCGATTATAACCATTGATGTATTACCTGCCATATCTTTTAAGATTAAATTATCACCATCCATCATTGCAGATAGTGATGCACCATTAACAGTTTTAAAAGTGGCTTTACCTCCACCCTTTTCTATGGCTTTCATGATTTCTTTTGCGTTAAACTTACCTGCAATCACATGATACGTTAATACCGATTGTAGTTTTGCTTTATTTTCTGTCATAAGCAAGGTCGACACAGTACCATCAGGTAACTTATCGAATGCTGCATTTGTTGGAGCAAATACTGTAAAAGGTCCTTCACTTTGAAGTGTTTCAACTAGGTCTGCAGCTTTTACTGCAGCAACTAATGTTGTGTGATCTTTTGAGTTTACGGCATTAGATACTATATCTTTAGATGGATACATTTCTGCACCACCTACCATTTTTGTTTCTTTTTGCATTTTCATGTCTTGTGCCATTACTGTTGTTCCAAAAATTAGAGCTACAGCTAATGTTAACGTTGATAAAATCTGTTTTGTTTTCATTATTTTAAATTAATTGTTTCTCTACTTACGATATTTTAATGCAGTAGGTTTTAAAAAACTTTAAAAAACTATTTAAAATATTTTATTTGTATGGGTGTAACGCACAAAAAAAAGCCACTATAGTAAACTATAATGGCTTTTCAATTAATAATCTTATGTACTATGCTTTTTTCACTTTTACAGCATTCATACCACGTTGTCCTTTTTCTAATTCAAAAGTAACCTTATCGTTTTCGGTAATTTCATCAATGATTCCACTAACGTGTGTAAAATGCTTCTCGTTAGTTTCTGTATCAATTATAAAACCAAATCCTTTAGAGCTATCATAAAATGACACTTTTCCTTTTCTTAATGGGTCAAATTCTTCATCACTATCCTCCTTCTGTGGTACACCAAGAACAATGTTCTTTGCTTTTACCTTAATCTTCATTGAAGGATCTGGCGGAGTATCTGTAAGATTTCCATTATGGTCTACATAGGCCATAGGGATTCCTGTAGAACCATTTTCTTCTTTATCGAGTTTGCGCGCTTCCATCTTCTTACGCTTATCCTCTCTTTTTTTTAATCGTTTTTTTTCTTTTTCACTTTTACTAAAAGTCTGTTGTGATTTACCCATTCGTTGTTTTAAATATTAAATTTTGCTAGCTTATGAAAATATTTTTGATGCATTTAGTTTAAATCTCTTTACTTAAAATGTAAACAAAACCCTGAAAAGATAGCTTAGAATTAGCTTTACTAGTGTGGTATATCTTCTATAAACGAGATACAAAGATACGATTTATTTAGATATTTTTTATTTTTCCTAATTGCGTAATGAATTTTCCGTTCTTTTTTGCAGTTAAAAACACGTTACCATTTGGTTTTATATCAAAATATATATTCAGGTCTTCAATATTGAACTGAATTGAAATTATTTGTTCCTCGTCAATATAGTCAACTTGGTAATTGCTAAATTTTGCATTTAGTCGCCAGGAGTCTTCATTATAAACTGATAAGTGTCTTAATTGCCCATGTGCTTTACTACCAGAAATCTGGATGGTATTATTACCTGCCTTAAGTTTCTCCCTGTTTTTATTACTATATACATAGTGGCCCACATAAGCATAACGCTGCGATTCCACTAATTCTTTCATAGCCTCATATGTTGACTTAAACCGCTCTTTCTGGGTTTGCTTCTCTTGTCCGAAACTACATATAGATGTACACAAACAGAATAATAAAATGACTTTTTTCATTGTTATTTTGGGTCTAACGTGTTATTAATTTGTTCGATAATATCCCTGTAGTGGTATTTTGTTTCTGTATTAAGCGTCTGTCTTAAAGCTGATTCTAAATTGCGTTGTAGGGCATTTAATTCCCCTCTAACTAAGGCTCTAATATCGGATTGGTTAACATTAAAATATTGTCTGCTACGCCTTGGGTCTAAATCCTCAGTCATTAAATAGATCATTCGGTCCAAATAAACCCGTTGAAGATTACGTCGGTAAACCGTAACATTAGATTTAGAATTTACTTCTTTCCATAACCCAAGTCGTAAATCTTTTAACATCTCTAATGCAGTGTAATTATTATTATTTATAGTATGATGATCAATAAGTCTGCCAAGGCGCTCAAAATCTAAAAGATTATTTAGATGGCGACTTTGTAAATTCCTTATACGTTCGGTATAACCTGCCGGATAAATATTCTTAAGAATTTGATCGTCTATTAACCAAGTTGGAGTATTAAATGCATTGTTATGTAACCATTGCATTGCTGCTTTTTGATACGATGGATCTACAGGATTATATATTGCACCATCCTGTGAGGGGTTTTTAGTGTCCTCTATTACACCACCTATATGTGTTACGACATGACCTACATAGCGACTCCAAACTCCCAGTAATTCGCCATATAACTCTGATAAATCATCATAATTATCTGTTTCATCACTGGTCCAGTTTGGTAGGTTTTTAGCAACTATCTCCAAATTTTTAAGACCATATGAACTAGCTTTTATACTATTGTTGCCTATATCTTCTGTCTGGGCTGTAGGATCGAAACGACTACTTTGTTTCCCAAATTTATACTTTGGATCACCAGCTTTTTCCATAATCCATGCGTTCAAGATTTCTTTTTCTTCTTCCGGAGAATTTACATCTGGGATATATCTATAGCCATAATTGATGGCATAATCATCGTAAGGTCCCAGTTGCCTTATAAATCGAATATTTTCATCACCTGGTTGTGCTATATAATTATATCTGGCATAGTCCATTATTGTTGAAGCTATTCCATTATTTTGGGTAAAATCCCCATCTCTATAATCTTCAACATCATAAGCATAACTTGCACTCATATTGTGTGGCAACCCTAAAGTATGGCCCACCTCATGGGCAATTACCATTTTCATCATTTCGCCTATTTCCTCATCTGGCGTATTCAAAGTTCTGGCAGACGGGTTTGCAGCACCAGTTTCTAACATGTAACGATTTCTATAAGATCGTAAATGATTGTGATACCAGATAATATCACTTTCAATAATTTCGCCACTTCTTGGATCCGAGACACTTGGTCCTGTTGCATTTCTCGTAGTGCTCGCTACGTAACGTACCACTGAATATCTAATGTCCTCAGGGCTAAAATCCGGATCCTCCTCTATTGTCGGTGGATCTTTAGCAATTATGGCGTTTTTAAATCCTGCAGCTTCAAAAGCCTTTTGCCACAACTCTATGCCGTCTTTCATATAGGATCTAAACTTTTCTGGTGTTGCTGGATCTAAATAATATACTATGGGCTTTACGGGTTCAACAAGTTCACCACGTTTGTAGGCTTCAATGTCTTTTGGTATTAACTTCCAACGCCTTAAATAGGTTTTTCTATCTGCCTTAAGTTCGTTACTTCCATAATCGTACTGGCTTAACGTAAACCAACCTACACGCTCGTCAAACAATCTTGGTTGCATTGGTGTATCAGGTAACAGAATCATGGATTGATTCATTTGTATACTTATAGTCTCATCGCCAGTGTTTACAGGAGGGTTGGTTGCGTTGTAAGTGAAATCCTGAATTACTTCTATGTTTTCCGGAAAGCTTTTCATAGAATTAATGAAACTTCTCGACTTATCTAAATTTCGAACTTTATAGGTCGTTCTTAATCTAGAACCCAGCCCGCTTATTGATTTTACATCTGTATTATAAAATGGAGTTACATCAATAACTACGGCAGATGAGTCTTTAGAAAACGCTTCTATGTCAAAAGCAAATAATGTGGGTTCATAATTATTTGCTCTCACAGAGACATGAATAGGAAGACTGTCTGCTGCAAAGGCACTCGAGGATTTCTCTTTAATTAATATTTTATTCTTAAAACGCTCCCAATGAATCATTCTAGTATTAGTCTTTGTGCCTGCATTTACATAGCCACCACCTAAATTTGCCGGTAACTTAGCTAAACGGCTTACCAAAAGCATATCTTTTTCTAGATGATCGATCGGTATTTCAAAGTAATATTTATCATCGACCAAATGCACATCGAATAAACCTTTATCCGTTTTAGCATCCTTAGTAACAACCTTGTCATAATCCTTTATTTTACCTTGTTTTTTCTTGGGTGGGTTAGGCTTTACTTGAGACGTGTTTGCTTTATTAGATTTCGCTTGCTTATTAATTGTTGCACAAGACCACATTAAAATGGCACAAACGGCTAATGCTAAAAATTTCTTCATTATATATTGGTTAAAATTTATTGACTTGCTAAAGATAATTAATAGAATTATAGTTTTAGTTGATTTCTTAAAACAAGTTAAAATGTCATTGCTATTACTTAAATCTAAAGTACTTTTGCTCAAAATATAGCATCTTATGAAGTTATTACCTGTTTTTAGAATTATTGCCTTATTAGAAGGTGTTTCTTATATCTTGTTATTATTAATAGCTACTCCTGTTAAATATTTCTATAATGATCCACAGTATGTAAAATTACTGGGAATGCCGCATGGTATTCTCTTTATAGTTTACATCGTTCTCGCGGTGATCCTTGCTCCAGACATGAAATGGCCTACAAGATCTTTAGTTATTATTTTACTAGCGTCAATAATTCCTTTTGGAACATTTTACGTAGATAAAAAATATTTGAAGAAAGCATAATGGATATAAATCACTATTTATACGACCTATTTATTGATAAGGGTCTTTCTGATGACCTAGCGAAATTACTAAACATGCTTGCTCTTCTGGTAGTTTTACTTCTAGTTGCATTTATAGTAGATTATGTGAGTAAGCGTTTATTATGGCGGTTTTCATCAGGGATTGCAAAACGCACTAAAACCAACTTTGATGATATTTTAATTAATAATAAGGTGCCAAGAGCTATAGCTCATATTATCCCACTTATTATACTTATTGAGTTTGTACCACTAGTGTTTCTGGACTACGAATATTCTGAAAACATTATTGAAAAAACACTTAAAATAATTGCTATCGTTTTAGCACTTCAGATTATAAGGCGATTATTACATTCTGTAAGAGATTATCTTAAGTCATTAACACGATATAGGGACAAACCAGTAGATAGTTACATACAAGTGTTCATGATATTTGCGTGGATATTAGGTGTCTTTGCAATTTTTTCAATTCTAACTGGTATCACATTTTTAAAGTTTGCTTTTACCTTAGGTACAGCTTCTGCAGTTATCTTGTTGATCTTTAAAGACACTATTTTAGGATTTGTAGCAAGTATTCAGGTTTCTATCAACGATATGGTTAGAATTGGTGACTGGATAACTTTTGAGAAGTATGGTGCAGATGGTGATGTTATCGAAATAAATTTAGCAACTGTAAAAGTGCAAAACTGGGATATGACAATAACAACCATACCAACTTATGCACTAATCTCTGACTCTTTTAAAAACTGGAGAGGAATGAAGGCTTCTGGTGGTAGACGTATTAAGAGATCTGTTATTATAAAGGTATCTACAATAAAATTTCTTACCTCAGAAGACATTGAAAAATTAAAAAAAATACAGTTAGTTTCTACTTATTTAGAAACTAAATCTAAAGAAGTCGATCAATATAATGCTAAAAATGGCGCAGATAAAAGTGTGCTAATTAATGGTTTAAATCTTACTAATTTCGGAGTATTTAGAAAGTATTTGCAAACCTATATCGAGAATCATTCGGCCATAAATAAAGACATGACTCTAATGGTTAGGCAATTAGAACCGACTTCGCAAGGTATCCCAATGGAAATATATGCGTTTAGTAGAGATCAAAGGTGGGAAAATTATGAGTTTATTATTGGTGATATTTTTGACCATGTACTAGCTGCGGTGAAGTATTTTGACCTAGAAATTTACGAATTGTCCTTTGGTCCTAATACCTCAGCACAAAATTAGAAATAAACCTTTTTACTAATTGACGCATTATTTATTTGCGATAATAGTGTGAAATTACACAGTATTAATTTTCTAATCTATCTTTAACATATTCAATTTTGGTTTTGCCATGAGGTTTAGGAAGACCATCGTCTCCTAAGTTTACCATTATGATATTGTCTACTGTTAAAATAGTTTCTCTGGTCATTTTGTTCCTGGCTTCACATTTTAAAGTAATTGAGGATTTACCAAATTTTGTAACCTCAATCCCTATCTCAATGATATCTCCTTTTTTAGCAGAAGACATAAAGTTAATTTCTGAAATGTATTTCGTTACTATTCTTGAATTTTCCAGCTGGATGATAGTATATAAGGCTGCTTCCTCGTCGATCCATGCCAGTAACTGACCACCGAATAAGGTTCCGTTAGGATTTAGATCTTCTGGTTTTACCCACTTTCTTGTATGAAATCTCATTTGTCTTGTCTTTTAAATATCCTTGCTATAAATATATATTCTAGGTCATTAATTACGTTGGTAATTTGATAATAAAGTTGAATAGTAAAATCGACAATGTTAATAACCAAGTTAACAAGATATTTAGTCTCAGCATATTAGTTGTAAGTTAATACTTAAATTTAATTCCAAATTAACTCTAAACAGCTCACTATGACTTCAAGAACTGACGACCTGCTAGCCCTTAGACCAATTATTGCATCTGCTAAAATTTACGATACGATGGGAAGTGATGAATTATTTCAAAATAAAACATTACGCCCTGTAATTAAATTACAGCATGATTTATTAATTGCTATGTTTAAAAATTACATTAATAAACACAAGAATGTATTTTACGATCTTTCCTTACCAAAGCAATTAGCGTATATAGACAATGTGATACACAAGGATACTAAATTTAGAAATTCTTTAAAAGGCATGGTTATAGGACAATTCACGGCAGAAGAATACGATATTTATATTCAAAACTCATCTGCACTCAATAAACGAATGATGAATATCGTTAAAGAACGCCTAATAGATAGTGTACAGATATTTGTTCATCCGGAAGTCCTGGTTGCTGTTTAAAGTATTGATTCACCATTGAGATTTGAAGTTAGTACGTCGCTCATATAATCAAAGAAAGGTCTAATACTCTTAAAGTCTCTGTTTACATTAGTTAAGAAATCTTGGTCGAGCACCTCTCTATCTGAAAATGACTTTGTAAATGTAAATTGCTTTTTTCGTATTAAGTCTATTGCTGGATGTTCCTTATCAAATCCTTTTGGTGCGGTTTTTAGCTCATCTCCAACCATAGTTCCCCATGTGTTTTTAAACGACCATTGGTTTAAGATATCACGAATCTCATTATCATCCATTTCAAATTCTTTTCTTATCCGATATAAATCTTCCTTATTTGGATCCCAGAATCCAGTGGCGATGAAAGATTTATTGTCAGGCTGGATTTGCAAATAATAGCCACCACGCAGTTCGGGTTTTTTTCTTGCAAAAGAACCTCCAAAATGAGTTTTATAGGGAAGCTTGTTTTTTGAAAAACGGACATCTCTATAAATTCGAAAGATTTTTGTTTTTTCTATCTGATCATGTTCGTTCATCAAATTACCGAGATAATTATATGCTAGCTTAATCTTAGCTTCGATAGCTTTAAACTCTGGCTTGTGTGAATTAAACCAATCCCTATCATTGTGCCTTTTAAGTTTATTTAAAAAAGTAAGCGCTTCTTCTGGTATCCTAACATTCATATTTATGGTCATTTCTATAAAATTAAAAAAAGCCATCATTTCTGATGACTTTTAAGGGGAAATATTAAATGACAGTTATTTAATGTCAATAAATTTATTGTTATACTTTTTTACTCGAGCCTCTAATTAGAGATACAATAAATAGTACCAGGAATACGAAAAATAAAATTTTAGCAATCCCAGCAGATGCTCCTGCTATACCTCCGAATCCTAAGATTCCTGCAATTATTGCGATTATTACAAATATGATTGTCCAACGTAACATAATATTAATTTTTTAGTTAATAGTTTAAGATGAACTGACTATCAGTTATCTACAACTAAGTTCTTAAAAATATAAGATAAGTATTAACTCGTTTCGAAATCATCTTAACTCATTGTCTAAATACAATTTGAATTAATTCTTAGGTTCGTGATCGTCTGATTGTGTTTGATCTAGACTTAATTTATTATCAAACTGTAAAGTCCTAATTGGGAATGGAATATTAATTCCTTCTTTGTCATAAGCCTTTTTAATAGCAATAATAGCTTTATTTCGTGCCTTAAGTTCATCTATTCTAGCTTCACCATTTATCCAAAACCTACATATATAATTAATAGAACTACCACCAAATTCGGTATAGTAAAACTCTACTTCCTTGTCTGGTCCTTCATTTCCAAGGGCCTGAGAGATTGTATCTTTAGTTAGTTTTTCAACTTTTTCCAGATCAGATTCATAACCCACGCCACATTCAATCGATATCCTCATGGTATGCGTAAGTGAAAAATTTTTTAGAGGACTGTCTAGAATGGTTTTATTGGGAATTAGAACAATATTATTATCGCCTTCTTTTACAGCAAAATTTTTAAGGTTTATTTCGGTCACTCTTCCGGCAAAACCACTGGTTTCTACCCAATTACCTATTTTAATATTTTTTCTGAACGACAGAACTAAACCTGCAAAGGTATTGGCTAAAGTTCCTTGTAAAGCCAGACCTATAGCCAAACCTACTACACCTGCACCTGCAAGCAATGATGTTAATGCTTTACCTAAGTTGAGTATTCCTAAAGCAATAAAAAGACCCAATGCCACCACAACTACAGCGGTAACTTTTGATATGGCCGATTTAATTGATTCTTCTTTTACTTTACGACCAATAATTCTTTTTACAAACTTGCTTACGTACCTGGATGCATAATAAGCAGCAACCATCACTAATATTGCAATGATCAAATTGGGTATATTTTCAATTATTGCATTAAACCAACCTTTTAACTTGTCTACAAGGTTAGCTAATGCTGTATTAAATTGTTCTTTCATTTTTAAAATGGCTTTTATAATTTTCTAAGCACTAAATTATTAAAGTTGTCCTATTAGGCTTAACTCTTATAATCTATCTTTTAACTGTGATGAGTACTGCTAGCTATTAGGCTAATTATTTTTTATGGAAAATCCTTATATTCATTTTTCCAAATTCAATTCTCCACTATTTACAATCAAAATATTAAACAGATAAAATACCTTATACGAAATACGCAAAAATTTTAATCTAAAATAATGTTAATGAAGTAATTAGAAGTTAATACCATAATGGTGGCGTAGAACAAACAAATAAATGTTAAAAATAAACTTGTGAGTTGTGAGAATTTTTACTATTATGCACAACTTTTAAAACAGACACAATTTTTATGGGTAGACCAGCAACAAGACCAACAAAACTCAAAGATGGGTACTATATTGAGATCCGAAATAAAGGATCAAAATCAGGAGTAAAAATATATAGTGGTACGAAGTTACAGATGCATCGTGCAATAAAAATGTACGAACGCTCTAAAGAAGTTATTATTTTAGGAGAATCTGTAAACGGTAAATTTGTAGATAAAGAGCCAAAAATTCATGTAGTTGAATAATATTACATACCTATCTAATACTTTAGGGTGAAAACATTGTTTTCACCCTATTTTTTTGTACCCAGATCAAAGCTATTCTAGTTCTTATTATTTTTTTTATAAATTGTTAATTCAATAGAACTCTAAAAATTCTATCAATTAACTAACTAAATTAATTTTAATCATGACTACATCAATGAACAAACCACCTTTTTGGTTCTGGATTGTAAGTGTCCTTGCACTTATTTGGAACGGATTAGGTGTAATGGCTTATCTCACTAGAGCCTTCGCTACAGACGAAATGATTGCAGCACTGCCAAAAGAAGCACAAGCAGAATATTTAGCAGAATATCCTGCCTGGTATACGGCTGCTTTTGCAACTGCTGTATTTTTTGGAGCTATAGGTAGTATAGCATTACTTATAAGAAAAAAATGGGCACACTCACTATTTGTAATTTCGGCAATTGGTGCTATTGTACAACATATTTATATTTTTATTAATGTCGAGATGAGTAGTGCACAATTAATCATGCCAATTTTAGTTATAGTCGTCTGTTTATACCTCATATGGTTTTCAAAACGAGCAACTGTGAAGGGTTGGTTACATTAAATACTTAGACCTGATATTTTAAAGGAACTTATTTAAGTTCCTTTTTTTATTCAAAATTTATCGCGTGTAATATTAAACCTGAAGCCGGAGCTATGTAATCCATGACTTCTTGGCTATCTGCTTTTAAAGAATTTTCAATATACTCTAGCGTGACATCGCCTCTCCCAAGTTTTATTAAACAACCAAACATTAAACGAATTTGATTGCGCATAAACCCCTTTCCGGTAATCTTAAAGACATAAGACTTTTCTGGAAAAAAACTAGCCTTATATATATTGTTAGCTTCTAAGATTGAAGATTCTATAGTCCTGATATATTCGCCTTTGTCTGTAGCACGGTAACAATACGTTTTAAAATTATGAGTCCCTTCAAATAAGCGTGCACCTTCTTTCATGAGCTCTATATTTAAAGGTTCTAAAATGGTCGTCATAATTGGTGCGCAAAAAGGATGGTTCTTTTCACCTTGAGAAAATACATAATGGTATTCTTTCACTTTAGAATCTTGAATAATATTAAAATCTTTATTGACTTCCTTAATAGATAGTGCTCGTATATCTTGAGGTAAGTTATGATTAAACAGTTCTAAAAACGCACTAAAATCAAGGATAGGCTCATTGTAAATAAAAAGCTCTAAGGCTGCTTCATTTGCAGAGACCATAGCATCTGTACGACCTGCACCCAGAGTTTTAAATTGAGTATCTTTTAGAATATACTTTAAGGTACGATCTATCATTAAATGAATCGTTTTTACATCTGGTTGTTTTTGCCAACCGTGAAAACGATATCCTAAATATTGAATTTTTATGAGGTAATAGTAGCGCTTGTTAAACATAAACTTTAGATTTTATTGTTTATCTCTGCTTTCCAAAACTGAAACAACATCCTTAAGTTTAAACCCTTTGGCTTGTAATAACAGTAGGTAATGAAATAATAAATCGGCACTCTCTTCTAAGAATAGATCATCATTATTGTCTTTTGCCTCGATAACCACCTCTACTGCCTCCTCTCCTACTTTTTGTGCAACCTTATTAATCCCTTTAGAAAATAATGAAGCAACATACGATTTTTTTTCATCTGCATTTGTAATTCGAGACGTTATAACATCCTCTAGCTCTGAAATAAATCCAAAAGATTGGCTGTTTGCCTCGCGCCAACAGGTATCAGTCCCTTTGTGACAGGTTGGGCCCTCAGGATTGACCTTAATCAATAATGAGTCATTGTCGCAATCGAGTTTAATTTCTACTAAATTTAAGACGTTTCCGCTTTCTTCACCTTTGGTCCATAGACGTTTTTTTGAACGACTATAAAATGTCACCAAACCCGTTTGTTTTGTTTTAGCAAAAGCTTCTTCGTTCATATAACCAAGCATTAATACTTTATTGGTTAAAGCATCCTGAATAATTGCTGGGACTAATCCATCATCACCTTTCTTAAAATCTATATTCATAGTCTTACTTCTATATGTTGTTTTTTTAATTCTTTTTTTAGTTCTGAAATGGCAATTTCCCCAAAATGAAATACACTAGCTGCCAATGCAGCATCTGCTTTACCTTTAATAAATGTATCTGCAAAATGTTGAATAGTACCTGCACCACCGGAAGCAATTATAGGAATATTTACGAGTTTTGATAATTGAGCTAAAGCGCCATTTGCAAATCCTCCTTTTGTCCCGTCATGATTCATGGAAGTAAATAAAATTTCACCTGCTCCACGTTTTTCTACCTCTTTTGCCCAGTCGAATAGATTTAAATCTGTTGGAATTGTTCCTCCTGCCAGATGCACCAACCATTCTCCGTTTACTTCTTTAGCATCAATAGCTACGACGACACATTGACTTCCAAATTTTTCTGATAATTCATTTATTAATTCTGGTCGCTTTACGGCCGAAGAGTTTATAGACACTTTATCTGCACCACAATGCAAAAGTATATCTACATCCGCAACAGATGAAATTCCACCACCTACAGTAAAGGGAATATTTACTTGCTCTGCCACCTGTAACACCATGTCATGCATCGTCTTTCTGTTTTCTAAAGTTGCAGCAATGTCTAGAAAAACTAATTCATCAGCACCCAAATCTGCATACTGTTTAGCTAAAACCACTGGATCACCTGCATCTCTTAGATCTACAAAATTGACACCCTTGACAGTTCTACCGTTTTTAATGTCCAAACAAGGAACAATTCGTTTAGTGAGCATTTTTAATTTTTAATTATAAACTGTTCTAACGCTTTTAAACTTATTCTATTTTCATAAATGGCTTTACCAATTATAACACCTTCACAACCCATTTCCCGTAATTTTGGTAATTCGTCAAATTTTGAAATTCCGCCTGAAGCAATCAAATTAATTGATTTTATTTCGTTTAGAATTTGACGATACAATTTAAAAGAAGGCCCCTCTAACATCCCATCCTTCGAAATATCAGTACAAATTATATAACTGATCCCTTTCAATTTATAGCTGTTAATAAATGGAATTACCTCTAAATCGCTTTCTTCTTGCCAGCCAGAAATTGCAATTTTTTTGTTATTACAATCTGCGCCTAGAATGATTTTTTCAGCACCATATTTTGTAATCCAACTTTCAAAAACTTCAGGGTTTTTTACCGCAATACTACCACCCGTAATTTGATCTGCACCGCACTCAAAAGCTATTTCTAAATCTTTGTTAGACTTAAGCCCTCCTCCAAAATCTATTTTCAGATTTGTTTTAGATGCGATTGCCTCTAAAGTTTTGTAATTGACTATTTGGTTTGCTTTCGCACCATCCAAATCGACAACATGTAAATATTGGATTCCTGCATCCTCAAATGCCTTAGCGACTTCTAAAGGGTCTTCGTTATATACTTTCTTAGTATCATAATTTCCTTTAGTAAGGCGTACACATTGACCATTTATAATATCTATTGCTGGAATTATTCTCATGTTATAAGTCTAAAAAGTTTTGAAGTAATTTTTCGCCTGCTATGCTACTTTTTTCGGGATGAAATTGAACCCCATAAAAATTATCTTTTCTTAAAGCACATGCGTATTCTAAAGCATAACTAGATGTTGCGATAGCCTGTTCACAATGCTCTGCGTAAAAACTATGAACTAAATACATATAATCATTATCCTTTATATTTTTAAAGAGATCCGTTTTTAAATTTTTTACCGTATTCCATCCCATATGAGGAACTTTTACTGTGTCAGGAAAGCGCTTTACATTTGTATTGAATATTCCTAAGCCATTTGTTTCGCCTTCCTCGGTATAATTACACATCAGTTGCATTCCCAAGCAAATTCCTAAAACTGGTTGTTTTAACTCTGGTATTAATGTATCCAAACCACTCGCCTTAAGCATCTTCATTGCAGAACTAGCTTCTCCAACGCCAGGAAAAATAATCTTATCTGCTTTAATAATTTCTTCCAGGTTGTTTGTTAATTCTGCATTGTATCCTAATCGTTTAAATGCAAACTGTATACTTTTTATATTTCCAGCTCCGTAATTAATAATAGAAATTTTCATTACAGCATTCCTTTTGTTGAAGGTAGAATCATTTTTTCGACATCTTGCTTAACAGCCATTTTAATGGCCTTGGCAAACGCTTTAAATATAGCTTCGATTTTATGATGCTCATTGGTACCTTCTACTTTTATATTTAAATTACACCTGGCACCATCTGTAAAAGATTTAAAGAAATGGTAAAACATTTCTGTTGGCATTTTTCCAATCATTTCGCGATTAAAGTCTGCATCCCAAACCAGCCAGTTTCTACCACCAAAATCTATGGCAACCTGGGCCAAACAATCGTCCATTGGTAAACAAAACCCGTAGCGCTCAATTCCTAATTTATTGCCTAAGGTTTTTGAAAATACCTCTCCTAAAGCAATTGCTGTATCCTCAATGGTGTGGTGCTCATCTACTTCCAAATCACCTTCGACCTTAATATTTAGGTCAATTTGGCCATGTTTAGCGATTTGATCTAACATGTGATCAAAAAATGCAATGCCTGTATCAATATTACTTTTACCAGTTCCATCAAGGTTTAAATCAATCTCTATCTTTGTTTCATTGGTATTTCTTGTAATAGACCCGACGCGTTCTGTAGTTTTTAAATAGGTGTAAATGGCCTCCCAATCATTGGTCTCTAACGCGATGTAGTCTTTTAGTTCATTATTGCTTACGGTAACTTCATCTGTTCCTAGGTTAGTATTATCATTAATATAAATGGCTTTAGAACCTAAATTCTTTGCTAATTCCACATCTGTTAATCGGTCACCAATTACAAACGAGTTTTTTAAATCATAACCATTAGAAAAAAATTTTGTCAATAAGCCTGTGTTTGGTTTGCGCGTTGGCGCGTTATCTTTGGCAAAAGTTCTATCAATAAATTGTTCTTTAAAAACTACTCCTTCTGCCTCAAAAGTTTTCAAAACAAAATTATGAACAGGCCAAAATGTATTTTCAGGATAAACCGCAGTACCTAAACCATCTTGGTTAGTGATCATTACGATTTCGAAATTTAACTCCTTTGCAATTTTCCCTAAGTATTGAAAGACTTTAGGATAAAATTCTAATTTTTCAAAGGCATCTATTTGCTCATCTGATGGTTCTTTTATTAATGTCCCATCTCTATCTATGAATAGTACTTGTTTTTTCATATGAATTAACTCTGCCAAAGCAGTTACTTTTAGTTATTTAATATTTATGGTCTCAATTGCATTAAAACCCTATGTTAATTAAGATTCTTTAATACGCTCATTAGCTTATCATTTTCTGAGGAGGTGCCTACTGTAAACCGCAGACAGTTCTGACAAAGCGCCTGAGAGGTTCTATTCCTAACCACAATTCCTTGTTCTATCAACTGAGAATATCTTTTATTAGCATCATCGACTTTAACGAGAATAAAATTAGCATCAGATGGATATATTTTTTTAATAATTGAAATGCCATCCATTTGTTGCAATAGGCGATGGCGCTCTTTTAAAATGCTATTAACTTCTTGTTTAACTTTTCCTAAATTAGACAACCTCGTTATGGCTTTATCTTGCGATAATTGATTGATATTGTAAGGTGGCTTAATTTTGTTTAATACGGAAATTATATACTCTGATGCATAACATATTCCGATTCGAATTCCTGCTAAACCATATGCTTTAGATAAGGTCTGAGTAATTACTAAATTTGGGAATTCATTAAGTCGACTTACCCAACTCTCTTGATCTGAAAAATCGATATAGGCCTCATCAATCACTACCACGCCATTAAAATCTTTTATTAATCGCTCAATTTTATCTGCATCAAAACTATTAGCTGTTGGATTATTTGGCGAACAAAGAAATAATAATTTTGATTTATTATTCTGTTCGGCTATGATTTCTTCAACTTTGGGCTGAAAGTTACTATCTAAAAGAACTTCTTTTAGTTCAACAGCATTTAAAGCTGCTAACACTTTGTACATACCGTAAGTTGGTGGCAATGTAATAACATTATCTACGTTGGGTTCGCAAAATGCTCTGAATAACAAGTCTAAAACTTCATCACTACCATTCCCTAAAAGAATCCGTGAAGTCTCAATCCCCTTTATTTCTGCTAATTGCTCTTTAACCTTGCTCTGTTGTGGGTCTGGATATCGATTTACAGCCGTTGTAAATGGATTTTCATTAGCATCTAAAAACGCCATTTTGGCTGAGGCATCCTGATATTCGTCTCTTGCAGATGAATAGGCTTTTATAGACTTAATATTATCACGTAAAAGGTTTTCTATAGTCATATACCCAATTCTTTAAGACGCAACGTTACTGCATTTTTATGAGCATTTAAGCCTTCGGCCTCTGCCATTATTTCTATAGCTGGTCCTATGCTTTTAATTCCGGATTGAGATATTTTTTGAAACGTTATACTCTTCTGAAAGCTATCTAAATTCACTCCAGAGTAAGCCTTGGTATATCCATTGGTTGGTAAGGTATGATTCGTACCAGAGGCATAATCACCAGCGCTTTCGGGTGTATAATTACCAATAAATACCGAGCCAGCATTATTAATATTTTTTACAAAAAAGTCATTATCCTCAGTGCAAACTATAAGATGCTCTGGGCCATAGGTATCAATTAATCTAAGTGCTGCTTTAAAATCATTGACTACAATCGATTTTGAATTCGTAATTGCAGTTGTTGCAATTTCTTTACGCGAGAGCTTTGGCAATTGTTTTTCAATTTCTGTATTCACGCTCGTAGCAAATGCCTTTGAGGTTGTTACTAAAATAACTTGGCTATCTACACCATGTTCTGCCTGACTTAGAAGGTCTGATGCTACGAAGGCTGGATTGGCCGATGCATCTGCCATTACCAGCAATTCGCTTGGTCCTGCAGGCATATCTATGGACACGCCATATTTGGTAGCTAACTGTTTAGCCACGGTAACAAACTGATTTCCTGGTCCAAAAATTTTGTAAACCTGAGGTATTGTTTCTGTTCCAAAGGTTAAACCAGCAATAGCTTGAATTCCACCTACTTTTACGATTTTAGTGACGCCACAGAGCTGTGCTGTAAATAATATTTCTTTTGCTATCTCGCCCTTACTGTTCGGCGGAGTGCATAAAACAATGTCCTTGCAATTTGCAATTTTAGCAGGAATGGCTAACATTAAAACAGTAGAAAACAAAGGTGCAGTGCCACCTGGTATGTATAAACCAACCTTTTCAATCGGTCTTTTTTCCTGCCAACACTCTACGCCTTTCATAGTTTCTACAGAAACTTTTTCGGTGATTTGGGCTTTATGAAATTTTTCAATATTAGATTTTGCTAATTCTATCGCTTGCTTTAATTCATCTGAAATTTCTCTAACTGCACTATCAATTTCGGCTTTAGAAACCAAGAATGTTGAAAGGTCTGCCTTATCAAACTTCTTAGTGTACTTTTTAATCGCCTTATCCTTTTTACTTTTAACTTCATAAAAAACGGTATCAACTAAAGTTTCAATGGACTGCACAGATTTAGTAGGACGCTGTAATAATCCGGTCCATTCTATTTCTCTAGGGTTTTCTATTATCTTCATACTATAATACCATATTTTCAATCGGACAAACTAATATTCCTTCTGCTCCATTTATTTTTAGCTCATCAATTACATTCCAAAAATCATTTTTATTGATTACTGAGTGTAAAGAACTCCAACCCTCTTTTGCTAAAGGTAAAATGGTTGGACTATTCATACCAGGAAGAATAGTTACGATTTGGCTAATCTTATTATCTGGCGCATTAAGTAATATGTATTTACTTTCTCTTCCTCTTAAAACAGATTTTAATCTAAACTGAAGTTTGTCAATTACCTCTTGATTTTCAATAGAAATCTGAGGTGATGTAGCAAGAACGGCTTCAGATTTTAATAAAACTTGAACTTCCTTTAACCCATTTTTAAACAATGTGCTCCCACTTGATACAATATCGCAAATACCATCTGCCAGCCCAATATTTGGCGCAATCTCTACAGAACCATTTATAATGTGCAAGTTAGCAGATATCCCTTCTTTGTCTAAAAATTGATTGACTGTATTTGGGTAAGAAGTGGCAATACGTTTACCTTCTAAATCCTTTAAGTTTTTTGCCTTCGATGATTTAGGCACAGCGATAGAAACTTTACATTTTGAAAATCCTAAACGTTCTACAATGGTAATATCTTCGCCTTTTTCTATAAGGACATTTTCTCCAATTATTGCGGCATCTACCACACCATCTCGCAAATATTGCGGTATATCACCATTCCTTAAATAGAATACCTCGAGCGGGAAGTTACGCGCTGATGCTTTCAACTGATCTTTACCATTGTCTATAGAAATACCAATTTCCTTTAAAATTTTCATAGAGTCCTCGTGAAGGCGACCCGATTTTTGTACTGCAATTTTTAAATTACTCATTGTTTTTGTTTGGTATGGTTTAAGAACTCCGTTGGATTTTTAAAACAAAAAAACCCGTCTGAATTCTCAAACGGGTTTTAAAATTTATCTTGATTTTATTCAATGCAATTTCACCTCGCTTGAGCGATTTTGTGAAAATGATGATGTAGTTGAATAAATACCATGTCGTTTTTTCTAATGAGCAAAGATTGTGAAAATTAATTTATAATTCCTAATACATGCGCATTAAATTTTTGTTAATAGCTACTGATTACCTAAAATAATTGGCATGCCACTGTCTCCTGAACCAATAACAATAACTTTACTGTTATTAGATTCCGATAATTTAATAGTTGCTTCGATACCTTTATCTTGAAGGATTTTATCAGTTAAAGACGCACTTAATATTCGGTTAGCATCCGCTTTACCTTGGGCTTCAATAATCACCTTTTCCGCTTCCTTAGCGGCAGTGACCAGTCTAAACTCATACTCTAAGGACTCCTGCTCTTGCTTTAATTTACGTTCAATTGCATCCTTAATAGTATTTGGTAGCGTGACATCTCTTACTAAAACTTCATTTAGTTGTACATACTGTTTCTCTAATATTTTTTTAGTTTCTTCAAAAATTTCATCCTGAATCGCATCTCGTTTACTAGAATATAACTGCTCTGGTGTGTAACGACCTACAACACTACGTGCAGCAGAACGTATAGCTGGTTGTATAACTCGTTGCAAATAATTTTCACCAAGATTTTGGTGCAATTTTCCCAATTCTGAATACACTGGTTGATACCAGGCAGAAGCATCGATTTGAATTTCTAAACCATTAGAAGATAGTACTTTCATTTTTTCAAATAGTTCTTGCTGGCGCACTTCATAAACTATAACCTTGTTCCAAGGTGCAACTATGTGAAAACCTTCTCCTAAAGGTGGTTGGTCCGTTACAACACCGTCATCGAATGTTTTATATAATACGCCTGCTTCACCTGATCCTATTGTTACTGCAGATTTTGCTAATAGTATTGCAATAAGAACTATTCCGACAATAATTGGTAATCCTATTTTAGGTAATTTTTCCATGTTTTTCTTTTAAATTAATCCGTTATATTTTCTTAAAAACCACTCAAAAAATAGGGATAATCCTATTACAATAAGTAGATATTTCCAATCTATCAAAGGTACGATATTTTTAGTGCTTTTTTGAATGGTTTTATACCTCTTATCTTTTAAGAGATTTAATATTAAATCATCGACTTCAGATATAAAATAAACCTTCCCTCCGCTATTTAAAGCAGCATTAGTTAGTTTTGGAATATCTGCATTTAAAAATTGTTGTTCGACGTTATAATCTAAAACTTCAAAACTTCCTGATGCAGAAACGGGCTCAGAATTATGTTTAACTGTAAAATTATAACTGCCTGACGCTATACCACTCAAATCTACTTCATAATAGCCTCTGTTCAACAACAACGGCAATTCTTGAAGCTGTCCGTTCGTCTTATTTTTTAAAAAAATACTTAAGGATGCAGAATCGTCAAACTCATAATTTTTATTAAAATATTGAGCGCTAATAATGAGATCGTCATTACCGTTATAAAAGGATTTGTAGTCTACATTAAGCCGATTTCGTTTTTTATTGGTACTAAGATATTGTATTAGTTTTCCTATAAAATTATCGAAATCACTAAAGTCCTCATTATTTAAATACGTTTGAGCCCTCCACCTCCATAAACCTTCGCCACTCAATAATGCATGTTTCATGTTGTCGAAAGCGTAGGTGGCTAACATGGCATCACCAGTATTAATCCCATTTACAGTTTTGTACAGGATGATATCCGAAGGCACCAAAAAATTAAAACCACCAAATTCTGATGTTAGCGGTGGGTAATTTTTAAAATCCAGATTATCAATAATGAAGGTATTGTAGTTTTTATTTAGTTCTGGCTGATATTCTTCGGTTTGATTGGTTATGGCCCAAAGTACTTTTAGATGGGTGTTATTAATAAACTCATAATCTGTAGTAGTACCTGTAATAATAAAAGTATTAAGTTTTAAAGCTTTGATTTCGGTCAGAGCTTCATTAAAGTTATTATTAGGTTGATATAATATAACAAGTTGAAAATCTTCTATTTGTGTTAAATATTCAGTTGGTTTTAAAATGGTTACACTGCGCTGTTCATTGCTTTCAATCGATTTTTTTAGCGCTCCTAAATCTGGATGTAATCGCTCTGCTATTATTGCTACATTAGTCTTTTGATCAATGACTTCAACACCAAAATTCTTGTAGTTATTGACTTTGTTTTTTTCAGTTGATATTGGTGTCAACTCCACACGATATGTTTTAACTCCTACACTTCTCGCTATTAGTGTTGCAGAAATAATCTCAGATCTTTTGGAAGCATTAAATTGAATTGATTTTCGAAAAACAACCGAATTCCCTGAGATTATTTTGAGTTCAGTATTTACGATATCCTTACCATAATAGTTAACAATAATTTCTACAGGAAATTTGTTTTTTAAATAGGCATATCTATTTACATTTAACTGCTTAATGCTTAAATCTACATACTCTGTTGAATCCCCTAAAACAACAGGATAAATGGGTTGATCTACAGACTTAACATTATAACTATAGTCTTCTCCATAAGTCTGATTACCATCACTAATCAGTACAATGGGTGCAATTTCATTTTTAAATACATTTCCAATTTGGCTCATAGCCTCAGAAATATTGGATTGTTTTGATGTGAAATCTAGGCTGTCTAAAGTCTTGAGAGATTTTTCGAAACTAAACGCTTCGATATTAAAGCGTTTCTTAAGATCTTGGTTGCCCATTAAACGCGTAAATATGGATTTAGCGTTTAAGTCTTGTTTTAAATAGCTTATAGATTCGGAATTATCGACTGCCAGTACCAGGGTTGGTTTAGTATTGGTATAGGTATAAGACTCAAATTTTGGATTAATTAGCAACACCAATATTGCAAAAATTGAAATTACTCTTAGTATAGTTAATACGTATCTAAGATTAGCCTTTACCTTCGATTTATATATATACTGAAACAGCGCTAAAAATAGCGCTGTTATTCCAGCAATTATAATAAGTAAGATTGTCTCTATTTGCATTAACTAACTTTAGAAAATCTTATTAAATTTAAGTAAGCATCCCGCCATCTACATTTAAGGTCTGTCCAGTAACATAGGCACTTAAATCACTCGCTAAAAACACGCAAGCATTGGCAATATCTTCAGGAGATCCGCCTCTTTTTAACGGTATTGCATTTCGCCAGCCTTTTACAGTTTCTTCATCTAATTTAGCGGTCATCTCAGTTTCTATAAAACCTGGAGCAATGACATTACTTCTAATGTTTCGAGAACCTAACTCCAATGCCACAGACTTAGAAAAACCAATAATTCCTGCTTTAGAGGCTGCATAGTTTGTTTGACCTGCATTCCCTTTAACGCCCACAACAGAGCTCATATTAATAATTGAGCCTTTGCGTTGTTTAAGCATGGTGCGCTGAACGGCTTTAGTCATATTAAAAACAGACTTAAGGTTTACTTCAATAACTTTATCAAAATCTTCCTCACCCATTCTCATTAATAAATTATCTTTAGTAATACCTGCATTATTAACCAATATATCTATAGACCCAAATTCTGCCAAAACATCTTCAGCAAGCTTTTGAGATTCGTCAAAATTTGCAGCATTACTTTGATATCCTTTAGCTTTTACACCTTTGGAGTTCAATTCTTTTTCTAACGTGTTAGCGGCTTCAACAGAAGAACTACAAGTAAACGCTACATTGGCACCGTGCTCTGCAAATACTTCAGCAATTCCTTTTCCAATACCACGACTCGCACCAGTAATAATTGCTGTTTTCCCTTCTAATAGTTTCATAATGATTATAGTGATTTTTTAGATTAGTTTTATACCCAAAGATATCAATTACAAATTGCAAGAAATAAAAAAACCTCACAAGTTTTTGTAAGGTTTTTAACAGTTTATAGTAAAAGGATTAGCCTAAAACTTCGGCTACTTTTTTACCAATCTCAGCAGGAGAATCCACAACGTGAATTCCGCATGCTCTCATAATTTTCTTTTTGGCCTGAGCTGTATCATCGCTACCACCAACTATAGCACCAGCGTGTCCCATGGTACGTCCAGCAGGAGCAGTTTCACCCGCGATAAAGCCAACGACTGGTTTTTTACTTCCGCTCTCTTTATACCAGTTTGCAGCATCAGCTTCTAGTTGTCCTCCAATTTCACCAATCATAACAACAGCTTCAGTTTCGGGATCATTAATTAACAGTTCTACAGCTTCTTTGGTTGTTGTTCCTATAATTGGATCACCACCAATTCCTATAGCCGTTGTGATTCCTAAACCTTGCTTTACAACCTGATCTGCAGCTTCATAGGTCAATGTACCAGATTTTGATACAATCCCTACTTTCCCAGATTTAAATACAAATCCAGGCATAATACCAACCTTTGCTTCACCTGGAGTAATAACACCTGGACAGTTAGGTCCGACCAAGCGACACTCTTTATCTTTAATATAATCTGCAGCTTTAATCATGTCTGCAACAGGGATACCTTCTGTAATTGTAATAATAACTTTGATTCCAGCATCGGCAGCTTCCATTATAGCGTCTGCAGCAAATGCAGGTGGTACAAAAATAATGGTAGTATCAGCACCTACCTTTTCAACAGCTTCTAATACTGTATTAAATACTGGCTTATCCAAGTGAGTTTGCCCTCCTTTTCCTGGAGTAACACCACCAACCACATTAGTGCCATATTCTATCATTTGACCAGCATGAAATGTGCCCTCACTACCAGTAAAACCTTGTACTATTATTTTTGAATTTTTATTAACTAAAACGCTCATATGAAGTTTCTGTTTTTATGTTGATTTTTCGTGATACAAAAATAAGTTTTTTGCCACGTAAAAGCGACCTCTTTTTTAGATTTTTCTTTCTGAGTAAGACGCAAGACTTTTACTGTTTTTTTCGTCTGCTTGCTGACTAATTTCAAATCCTCTAAATAGCTTATTATCCTTTACCTCCCAGATTGTAGTAAAGTGAGCCAGTATTATTTCATTATCCGGATTCTCTATAGTATTTGCAAATACGGTGTGCCTATTGACTACTGTAGAATCAGACTCAATTAAATGCGTGAATTCGAAACGCAAATTGTTGTAAGATTGGCGGGTGCCTTCAAAAAAGGAAATGAGATCGTTGTAATTTAAGATCATAAAACCCTGACTACTCGTCCAGTGTAGCTCACAATCCTGGTGAAAAAATTGTGCAACAACATTAGGGTCATTTGCTAAATCAGCTTCATAAAATGCTTTTACTAGTTCTTTTGCAGACATCTATAAATCTTTAAGTTTTTTTAGTATTTCCGGTATTTTGTTAATATAAGCCATTTGCTTAAACTGGTCTCTGGCTTCTTGTGCTGGAGAACCAAAATATGTTTTTCCTTCTTCCGTGGTGTGACCTAAACCAGACTGTGCATAAAGCGTTGTCCCTTTTTTAATTGTAATACCGCTTTTAACGCCGACCTGACCCCAAATAGTAACTTCATCTTCAACAACAACACATCCGGCAATACCTGTTTGAGAAGCTATTAAACATTTTTTTCCTAAAACAGTATCGTGGCCGATCTGAATCTGATTATCAAGTTTTGAGCCTTCACCAATCGTGGTATCACCAGTAACACCTCTGTCTATGGTGCAAAGTGCGCCAATGTCTACATTGTCTTTAATAATTACACGTCCACCAGATTTTAACTGATCAAAACCAGTGGGTCTGTTTTTATAATAAAATGCACTTGCACCTAGAATGGTACCTGCGTGAATGGTAACATTATCCCCTATAATAGTATCATCATAAATACTAACATTTGAATGTATTAGGCAATTCTTCCCAATTGAAACATTATTACCTAAAAAGCAATTTGGCTGAACCACTGTACCTTCTCCAATGATCGCATCGGAAGCAATAGCAGAATTTGCTGATTTGAATGGTTTAAAATGAGTTGTGAGTTTATTGAAATCTCTAAACGGATCATCAGAAATAAGTAATGCCTTATTATCAGGACATTTTACTTCTTTATTAATTAAAATTATAGTCGCTGCAGACGCTAAGGCTTTGTCATAATACTTAGGATGATCTACAAACACAATATCACCGGGCTCTACAACATGAATTTCATTCATTCCTAATACTGGAAAATCATCGGATCCTACATATTGGGCTGAGATAAGTTCGGCTATACTTTTAAGGGTCTGCTGCTTAGGGAATTTCATAGATTCTTATCTATAGAGATGCAATCGTTCTTAATTGCTACACTGTTTATTTTACTCTTTAATTCGTTCTTTATAAGTACCCTTATCAGTTTCTACTTTTATTTTGTCTCCTTCGTTTATAAATAATGGGACATTAACTTCTGCACCACTTTCAACCGTTGCAGGTTTAGTAGCATTAGTAGCCGTATTACCTTTAACTCCAGGTTCTGTTGCTGTTACTTCTAAAACAACTGTTGCTGGCATATCTACCGATAACGGCATGTTGTCTTCTGTATTAATTTGAATAGTTACAACCTCCCCTTCTTTCATTAAATCAGGTCGATCCAAAGCAGATTCTAATAAACGAATTTGTGTATAATCCGCTTCATTCATAAAATGATAAAATTCACCATCATTGTACAAATACTGAAATTTATGGGTTTCTACCCTTACATCCTCAATTTTATGACCAGCAGAAAACGTATTATCTAAAACCTTGCCTGTAGTTACACTTTTCATTTTAGTTCTCACAAAAGCAGGACCTTTCCCTGGTTTAACGTGAAGAAACTCAATAATTTTATAGATATCGTTATTATATCTAATGCATAGTCCGTTTCGTATATCTGATGTATTTGCCATAGTGCTGAATTACTTTACTGTTATATTTAATTTATTAGTTAGATTTGAAATAACCTTTCATTATACCGCGATGAGAATTCTTAATAAACTGAAGAATCTCATCTCGCTCAGGTGTAGCTTCCATTTCTGCTTCAATTATTTCTGAAGCCTGTGTATTATTATAATTTTTCTGATAGAGAATTCTAAATATATCTTGTATTTCTCTAATTTTTTCTGTGGAAAAACCTCTCCGTCTTAAGCCAACCGAATTTATACCAACATAGGATAATGGTTCTCGTGCTGCTTTTACAAAAGGAGGCACATCTTTTCTAACCAAAGATCCTCCTGTTACGAATGCATGATTACCAATTGAACAAAACTGATGCACAGCAGTCATACCTGCCAAAACTACATAATCTCCTACCGAAATATGACCTGCGAGTGTACTGTTGTTAGAAAATATACAATTATTACCAACCACACAATCGTGAGCAATGTGGCAATATGCCATAATTAAACAGTTATCTCCAATAACAGTTTTCATTTTGTCTGTTGTTCCCCTATTGATGGTAACACACTCTCTAATGGTAACGTTATCTCCGATTTCTACAGTAGTATCTTCATCATTATATTTAAGATCTTGAGGTACAGCAGATATTACTGAACCAGGAAATATATTGCAGTTTTTACCTATACGAGCACCTTCCATGATTGTTACATTACTACCTATCCAGGTACCTTCCCCAATTTTAACGTTATTATGAATGGTGGTAAAGGGTTCTATAACGACATTCTTGGCAATTTTTGCACCAGGATGTACGTATGCTAATGGTTGGTTCATTTTATTTTACTTTTGAAATTTGAGCCATTAATTCGGCTTCTGCACATAGTTTACCATTGGCATAAGCATAGCCTTGCATATGGCATATACCTCTTCGAATAGGTGTGATTAATGAGCATTTAAAAATTAGTGTATCTCCAGGTACTACCTTTTGTTTAAATTTCACATTATCCATTTTCATGAAAAATGTCAAATAATTTTCTGGATCAGGAACAGTACTTAACACCAGGATACCTCCAGTTTGCGCCATTGCTTCCACAATTAAAACACCTGGCATTACTGGCTGGCCTGGAAAATGACCTTTAAAGAATTCCTCGTTCATTGTAACATTCTTCATGCCAATAACGTGGTTATCTGTTAATTCATATACTTTATCTAATAATAAGAATGGTTGCCTATGTGGTAACATATTCATAATTTGATTCACATCCATAAGCGGAGGCTCATTCAAATCTAATTGTGGCACATTATTCCTTTTTTCATTCTTAATGATTTTGGACAATTTTTTAGCAAACTGTGTGTTAATAAAATGTCCTGGTTTGTTGGCTATAACTTTTCCTTGAATTCGAGTTCCGATTAAAGCCAAATCGCCTACCACATCTAAAAGTTTATGCCGTGCGGCTTCATTAGGATGGTGTAAGGTAAGATTATCCAGTATACCATTAGGTTTTACTGCAATCTCATCCTTTTTAAAAGCTACTCTAAGTTTTTCCATTGTGCTAGAAGATAATTCCTTATCTACATATACAATAGCATTATTTAAATCACCCCCTTTAATTAGACCATGCTCCAATAGCATTTCAATTTCATGCAAAAAGCTAAAGGTTCTCGCATTTGCAATTTCCGTTTTAAATTCTGAAACTGAATTCATCGTCGCATTTTGCGTCCCTAATACTTTAGTACCAAAATCTACCATAGTGGTAACTTGGTATGAGTTTGAAGGCATTAAAATTATTTCACTACCTGATTCTTCATCCGAATAGGAAATAACTTCGGTTACCTTATAGGCTTCGCGGAAAGCTTCCTGTTCTACAATACCAGCATTTTCTAATGCTTCAACAAAAAACTTGGAAGATCCATCCATTATAGGTGGTTCTGATGCGTTTAGTTCAATTACAGCATTATCAATATCTAATCCTACGAGTGCTGCTAACACATGCTCACAGGTTTGAATCGTAACACCATTTTTTTCTAAACACGTACCACGTTGTGTGTTTGTTACATAATTAGCATCAGCCTCGATTTTTGGGCTTCCCTCTAAATCAATTCTCTCAAATACAAATCCTGTATTTTCCTGACCTGGTTTAAATACTAATTTAACATCAGCACCAGTATGCAGACCTACACCTTCTAGAGTTGCATTTTTTTCAATGGTCTTTTGTTTACTTTCAGTCTTAATTATTGCCATCTACTCTTTTTTCTAATTCGTTTATGTTTTTTACAATTTTAGGTAAATTTTTAAAATACACGTAAGATTTATTGTAGTCGCCATAAGTTAAAGCAGGTGAGCCCTGTAAAACTTCATCGTCCTTTACGTGTCTACCAATTCCTGATTGTGCTTGAATCTTTACATTATTACCAATTGATATATGACCAACAATCCCAACTTGTCCACCAATTTGGCAATTCTCTCCAATTTTAGTCGATCCAGCTATACCAGTCTGAGCTGCAATAACCGTGTTTTTTCCTATCTCTACGTTATGGGCAATCTGGATTTGATTGTCCAATTTAACGCCTCTTCTAATAATTGTAGAACCTAGTGTTGCCCTATCGATAGTAGTACCTGCACCAACATCCACAAAATCTTCAAGGATTACATTTCCAATTTGTGGTACTTTAGAGTATTCACCTTTTTCATTTGGGGCGAAACCAAATCCGTCGGCTCCAATAATTGCTCCAGAGTTAATGACACAGTTGTTTCCTATACTACAATCAGAATAGATTTTACCACCTGAAAAAACAATTGTATTATCTCCAATAGTAACATTATCTCCAATATAAGAATTAGGAAAAATTTTCACATTCTTTCCAATAAATACATTGTCACCAATGTAAGTAAAAGCTCCTACGTAAATATTGTCACCAATTGTTGCTGTGTCGGAAATAAAATGTGGCTTTTCTATGCCTGATTTATTTAGTTTTATTTGATTATAATACTCTAAAAGTTTAGTAAATGCACCATAGGCATCCTCTACTTTTATTAAGGTTGTATTTATTGATTGTTCTGGTTGGAAATCTCTTGATACTATAGTGACGGAAGCTTTGGTAGTATATATATAAGATTTGTATTTAGGGTTTGCCAAAAAAGTTAATGACCCATCTGTTCCTTCTTCAATTTTTGAAAGTTTAGAAACTTCAATATCTGGATCACCGACAACTTCACCCTCTAAAATACCTGCAATTTGTTCTGCTGTGAATTTCAATTAATTAATTTTTTGAATAACGGTTGGTTGTCGCAAAAATAGAAAAAATACATCACATTTTCCTTTTAGGATAGCATATATAGTATTTAGTTACGGGTTTACTCAATGCTTTAAGATTTAATTGATCGGATGCTTTGACAATATCTTTTATTTTACCCGTTTTTAAAAGAATATTAATATGCTGTTTTTTACTTTGATAAGCCTGATTGGTAATTTCACCTTCGAAAACAAAATAACCAGCTTCCGCCTTAGAAATTTGGTATTTTTCCATAAGCGCTTCAATATGACTTCCTTGTTGGCTCGATTTGATAGGCTTATTTTTGAGTTTAATTTTTAACAACTCTCGGTTGATGATCATATCGCATAAATTACGAAGCACAAAATCATCATGATTTTGCCAGTCTTTCATTGCAGAGATAATGTCGTAATCATCGAGTTGCGCAAAAATGCCTAAGGTTTTATTTGTAAAACTAGATTTGTTGATTTCTGAATTCAGGAAGTACTTTAATGCCTCGCTACATCGCAAATCTTCTCCTTTACCAACAAGTTCTTTTGCCCGTTTCAAAACTCTAATTACCAATTGTTCTGCAACGATACCAGTTTTATGTAAATAAACCTGCCAATACATAAAGCGACGTGCTACTAAAAATTTTTCGACACTATAAATACCCTTTTCTTCTACTACCAATTTATCATTTACAACATTTAACATAGTAATTAAACGCTCACTATTTATATTACCTTCGGCAACACCTGTATAAAAACTATCGCGTTTTAAATAATCAGCGCGATCCATATCTAATTGGCTAGATATTAGTTGACACATAAACTTACGTGGATATTTACCTTTGAAAATAGAAATAGCTAACGTTAAACTTCCGTTAAACTCTTCATTTAATATCTCCATAAATTTCAATGATATTTCTTCGTGAGAAATATTATTTACAATACTATGTTCCATGGCATGGGAAAAAGGTCCGTGTCCTATATCGTGCAATAAGATTGCAATTAGCAAACCATTTTCTTCATCTTCTGCAATACTAACTCCTTTAAAACGAAGGACATTGATGGCTTTTTGCATTAAATGCATACTTCCTAGAGCATGGTGAAATCTTGTATGGTGAGCTCCGGGATATACTAAATAAGATAGACCCATTTGGCTAATACGTCTTAACCTTTGAAAATATTTATGCTGTATGAGGTCAAAAATTAACGAATTAGGAATGGTAATAAAACCGTAAATTGGATCGTTAAATATTTTAAGCTTATTTTTTGTAGCCAAAACTTTAAAATTCATTAATTAGAAAACAAATATACACAACATGATAAATATTCTTTGGGTTGACGATGAAATCGATTTACTTAAACCACATATTATTTTTTTAGAACAAAAAGGTTACGATGTAGCAACCTGCCAAAGTGGAACCGAAGCTTTAGAAATAATTAATGACACCAATTTTGACATTGTTTTTCTGGACGAAAATATGCCAGGTCTTACTGGACTAGAAACCTTGAATGAAATTAAGGAGCGTCGAGCAAACTTACCTGTTGTTATGATCACAAAAAGTGAAGAAGAGTACATCATGGAGGAAGCCATTGGTAGTAAAATAGCAGATTATTTAATTAAACCTGTAAATCCAAATCAAATCTTATTGAGTTTAAAAAAGAATTTAGACCATTCACGATTAATTTCAGAAAAAACAACTTCAAATTATCAACAGGAATTTAGAAAAATAGCTATGGACCTATCCATGGTAAACTCCTATGAGGAATGGATAGAGTTATATCATAAACTAATTTACTGGGAATTACAATTAGAAGGTATTGAAGATGTTGGAATGACAGATATATTAGAGTCTCAAAAAACTGAGGCTAATATGCAATTTGGAAAATTTATTGAGAAAAACTACGAAGATTGGTTTGAACCAAACACGGATGCACCAATAATGTCGCACACTTTATTTAAGGATAAGGTTGTTCCCGAATTGAGTAATAAGCAACCTACGTTATTAATTGTAATTGATAATTTAAGATATGATCAGTGGAAGGCCTTTGAGCCAATTGTAAATAACTATTACAAAAAAGCCTCTGAATTATCATTTTTTAGCATTTTACCTACAGCAACACAGTATGCTCGAAATGCTATTTTTTCTGGATTAATGCCTGCTGATATGGAAAAGCTTTTTCCTCAATATTGGAAAAACGATACTGACGAAGGAGGTAAAAACATGCACGAAGGCGACTTTCTTAGAGAACAACTAAAACGCCTAGGCCTAAACCATGTAAAACACGAGTATCATAAAATTACCAACTTAAAAGCTGGAAAAAAACTAGTTGAAAATTTCAGATCATTAAAAGATAATGACTTAAGTGTTATCGTGTACAATTTTGTAGATATGTTATCACATTCTAAAACTGAAATGGAAGTTGTAAAAGAACTTGCCTCTAATGACAAAGCTTATAGGTCTTTAACGGTTAGCTGGTTTAAGAATTCACCATTATTAGAAATGATTCAATTATCTCAACAATTGGGATTTAAACTAATTATGACAACAGATCACGGTACCATTAATGTAAATGCACCTTCTAAGGTGATTGGCGACAGAGACACCAGTTTAAATTTGAGATATAAAACAGGCAGAAGCCTTACTTATCAGGATAAAGATGTTTTTGCAGTTAAGGACCCGAAATCTGCACATTTACCTTCCTTATCAATGAGTAGTTCGTTTATCTTCGCAAAAGGAGACATGTTTTTAGCCTATCCCAACAATTTTAATCACTATGTGAGTTATTATAGAAACACCTATCAACATGGTGGCGTTTCACTTGAGGAGATGATTATTCCATTTGTAGTAATGAACCCTAAATAAATCTTTTAAAGGCACAAAAATCCGACGAAATGCAAATTTTCTTAGGTTTTCTGAAAAAATATTCCTAACATTGTACGATTATAATATCACGTGACAGTGCAAACAATTGCAATTACATATGAATTAGAAGAGTTAAATAGTGTTGCTAACAAGGTGTTAGAATATTTAAACTCTAAAGTGATTGTAATTAATGGTATGATGGGTGCTGGAAAAACGACCTTAATAAATGCTTTAATTAAAGCAATGAATAGTGAGGATGTTGCTACTAGCCCAACATTTTCTATAGTTAATGAATATAGGTTACCAAATGATAGAGTTTATCATTTTGACTTTTACAGAATAGAGACTATCGAAGAGGCTTATAATTTTGGTGTTGAAGATTACCTTAATACTGACAATTGGATATTTATTGAATGGGCAGAACGTGTTGAGGAGTTAGTACCGTTAGATGCTCAAAAAATTGATATAGAAATACTTGAAGACAATAAACGAACCCTCAAATTAACCATAAATAAAAGTATAACCGAAGATAAAGCTATGACAGAACCGAAATTTTAAACACAATTTCATTAACATTTAAATCAAGATAGTTTGCAGGTTACGGAAAAACCGTAATTAAAACTTCAAGATTCATTGGATTTTAACATTCTCACATTTTACTAGTGCTCCCATACTATGTAAATTTGTAGTATTAATTAATTAAATCCCTTGAATTATGAAAACTAAAAAACTAGTATTAGCCATCGCTATCTTTGGAGGAATGTTATTTACTGTACAAGCAACTAACATTATTGACTTAGATGGACAAACTACAACACAAGTTGACAAAAGAAAACTTAAAGTTCCAACACACGGATAAAAGAGGTTACAGTCGAAAGATTTTAAATGGGAGTATTATTGCATCTTTAATTGCAAGTACTCCTTTTTTGTTTTACCTATATGAATACGTCCCGAGTACAGAAAATTGGGAAACTATCTTCGGAACCTACCATAGTAATGAGTATGGCGACGCCAATGTAGCCATGTGGGTATTATCTATGAAAATTATTCCACTTGTACTTTCTCTTATTTGGTTCTTTACTTGCAGGCACTGGTGGTATCATGTTTTGATTATTCCAATAGCAATGTTTTCTTTTCAATGTATTGGCGCTTTAAATGATGATGTTAGATTTATGGATGAGTTTCATATTGTGTATTTATTACCAATTATGGCTATTATCTTTCCTTCCATCTACTTAATTAGAGCAAAAATGTTTAGTAAAATAAATGATGCCGACAAAACTATGGAAGAGCTCGAAGAAGAATTTATGTTAAAGCCAAAAACTGTTTGGGAAAAAGTTAAACAATACTTTTAATCCAATTTTTATTTTTTGGATTTGTCTTATTTCAGAAGTTAGCTTTCTATACCGTTGATGTAACTGTTTTTATTATCTTGCAGTAACTATACCAATTGACTGACTTAAATGAGTAAATCTTTATCACCATTTTCCAAAGCACAATTATTACCTCAAGAAGAAACCCTAGAGATTCTCAAGCAAAAAGGAGAATTATTTATTGGTATTCCTAAAGAAACCCATTTTCAAGAAAAACGCGTGTGTCTAACACCAGATGCCATATCTGCATTAACTGCAAATGGCCACCGCGTGTTGTTTGAATCTGGTGCAGGTGAAGGTGCTAATTTTAAAGATAAGGATTACAGTGAAGCTGGTGCAGAGGTTACCAAAGACACCGCAAAAGTATACTCCTGCCCTATTATCTTAAAAGTAGAGCCTCCATCATTAGATGAAATTTCACTTATAAATCCACAGACTTTATTAATATCTGCTTTACAGATTAAAACTCAAAGCAAAACTTATTTTGAAGCCTTAGCGAAAAAGCGAATTACAGCATTAGCCTTTGAATACATCAAGGACGATGATGGCGCCTACCCTGCAGTTCGATCACTAAGTGAAATTGCTGGTACTGCGTCAATATTAATTGCCTCGGAGTTACTTTCAAATGTCAATGGTGGTAATGGATTAATGATGGGTAATATTAATGGTGTCCCTCCTACCGAGGTTATTATTTTAGGTGCAGGAACTGTAGGAGAGTTTGCCGCGCGATCGGCAATTGGCCTTGGCGCAAATGTTAAAGTCTTCGATAGCTCCATTACAAAACTACGTTGTATTCAAAACAATTTAGGACGAACTATATACACTTCTACAATGCAGCCCAAAAACCTTTTAAAGGCTTTAAAACGCTGTGATGTTGCAATTGGAGCTGTAAGAGGCACTAATCGTTCTCCCATAGTCGTCACAGAAGCAATGGTGGATCATATGAAAAGAGGTTCTGTAATTATTGACGTAAGTATAGATATGGGCGGTTGTTTTGAAACTAGTGAAGTTACTACACACAATCATCCAACTTTTGATCGCAATGGGGTTATTCATTATTGTGTGCCCAACATTCCGGCAAGGTACTCTAGGACTGCCTCTGTATCAATTAGTAATATTTTTACACCGTATCTTTTAGAAATTGGCGAACATGGTGGTATAGAAAATGCACTTCGATTTGACCGCGGATTAAAAAATGGATTGTATTTTTACCACGGTATATTAACCAATAAATCTGTGGCAGAATGGTTTGGTTTAGATTATAACGATGCCAACTTGTTAATCTTTTAAATTACATTAATTTATTTATGAAATTTACTCAACGCTTAGGCTTTTACCTTAGTGGTTTTGCTATAGGACTTATTATTCTTATGTTTTTTTTAAATGGGAAAGACGCATCTTGTGATTATGGACCAAATGCAAGAACGGTTAAAAATATAAGCTCTAAAAAATTTGTATACTCAGGTGAGTCATTGGATTTTATTAGATTGCATGCGCTCGATTCTAATACCGTTAAAAATTTAATTAAGTTTGGTAGCGTTGATTTTTCAAAAAGCGAAAGAGAATTAGACTCCTGTAAGGTATACTATATTGAGAATAGTTATAAAGACCGAAATATGATAATTAAAGTCCAAAACTGTAATCGTATTGCAACTATAAAATTTATAAACTACGTCGACTCAGAATAATTGGTAGTCTTATAGATTATTTTTACACTCCAGTTTTTGATTTAAACACATGCTATACTAGACATTAATTAAAAAATGACAAAATGAAAATATTAGTCACTGGCGCTGCTGGTTTTATTGGCTATTTCGTATCAAAAGTATTGATCTCTAAAGGCTACAAAGTAGTTGGTTTGGATAATATTAACGATTACTATGATGTAAACTTGAAATATTCGAGATTAAAAGAATTAGGAATCGCTCATCAGGATGCAGAGTCATTTAATAAGCTAAGCAAAAGTAGTATAAGCGATTTTTCTTTTGTTAGAATGAATTTAGAAGACAGGGAGAATCTACCTGAATTATTTAAATCTGAAAATTTTGATATTGTATGCAATTTGGCAGCACAAGCTGGTGTGCGTTACAGTCTTGAAAATCCTGAAACTTACATTGATTCGAATTTAGTTGGATTTTTAAACATCTTAGAATGCTGTAGGCATAATGCTATTAAGCATTTGGTTTATGCAAGTAGTTCTAGTGTCTATGGTCTTAACGAAAAAATTCCATTTTCTACTGATGACAACGTAGATCATCCCATTAGTTTATATGCTGCTACAAAAAAAAGTAATGAATTAATGGCCCATACCTATAGTCATTTATTTAGTATTCCAACTACAGGACTTCGCTTTTTTACCGTGTATGGTCCATGGGGGCGACCAGATATGGCAATGTTTCTATTTACAGATGCTATTGCCAATAATAGGCCGATTAAAGTCTTTAATCATGGCAAAATGGAGCGTGATTTTACCTATATTGATGATATCGTAGAAGGTGTGGTTAGAATTATCGAAAAATCACCTGAAAAAAGAATAATGAGCAAAGATTATTATAAGGTGTACAATATAGGTAACAATAACTCTGTAAAACTATTAGATTTTATCGAAGAAATAGAAAAAAATCTCAATAAAAGAGCTGAAAGAATTATGCTCCCTATACAACCTGGTGATGTAGAAAGAACATGGGCAGATGTTGATGATTTAATTAAAGATTACGATTATAGGCCTGACACCTCAATTGTCGAAGGGGTAAAATCATTCGTAGATTGGTTTAATGAATATTATTCCTAAAAACACCAATATTTTACTTGGACTGTTAAGGTGATTTTTTAAGAAAGTGGAGTTCAACGTAATTACAAGTCGTTTATATAAAAATTTAGAACAGTAATAAAAATTCACACAAATTTGGGCTTATTTAAATTTTTCAACCCAAGTCAAAAGTAAACTTAGAAGTATGAAAATCAATAAAATTTGTTGTATAGGTGCAGGTTATGTAGGTGGACCAACAATGGCAGTTATTGCTAAAAAAAATCCAAACATTCAAGTTACAATAGTAGATATAAATGCTGAACGCATAGCAGCATGGAATGATAAGGATGTTTCGAAGTTACCCATATATGAGCCAGGTTTAGCAGAAATTGTAAAGGAAACCAGAGGTGAAAATTTGTTTTTTTCTACTGAAATTGACAAAGCTATCGATGAATCTCAAATGATTTTTATTTCAGTTAATACACCTACCAAAACTTATGGTAAAGGAAAAGGTATGGCTGCTGATCTCAAATATGTTGAATTGTGTGCTCGAAATATAGCAGAAGTGGCAACTACAGATAAAATTGTAGTTGAAAAATCGACATTACCTGTAAGAACAGCACAGGCCATTAAAAGTATACTGCATAACACTGGAAGTAATGTGAATTTCAGCATATTATCAAACCCCGAGTTTTTAGCAGAAGGTACGGCAGTTGAAGACTTATTAAATCCGGATAGAGTTTTAATCGGTGGTGAATCTGAAGATGCTATAGAAAGTCTGGCTAATATTTATGGTAGCTGGGTGTCGCAAGACCGCATATTGAGAACTAATGTCTGGTCCTCAGAACTCTCTAAACTTACAGCTAATGCGTTTTTAGCGCAACGCATATCATCTATTAATGCTATTTCAGAGCTGTGCGAACATACAGAAGCAAATGTATCTGAAGTAGCTAAAGCCATAGGAATGGATTCTAGAATTGGTCCAAAATTTTTGAACGCATCTATTGGGTTTGGAGGCTCATGTTTTCAAAAAGACATTCTGAACCTTGTATATATTGCTAGAAGCTATGGTTTAAATGCCGTTGCGGATTATTGGGAGCAGGTCATAATATTGAATGATCATCAAAAAAGAAGATTTTCAGATAACTTAATTAGTACATTATACAATACCGTATCCGGGAAAAAAATTGCTATGTTGGGTTGGGCGTTTAAAAAGGATACTAATGATACAAGAGAATCTGCAGCAATTTATGTTGCCGATCACTTATTGAATGAACAAGCGCAAATCGCAGTATATGATCCTAAAGTTTCTGAAAATAGAATTCAAATGGATTTAAACTACTTAAACACGAGATCCGAAAAGGAAAATCAAGAGTTGGTTACTTGTTTAAATGACCCATACGAAGCAAGTAAAGATGCCCATGCTGTTGCTATTATGACTGAATGGGATGAATTTAAGTCATTCGATTGGAGAAAAATATATGATGGAATGAAAAAACCAGCCTTTATTTTTGATGGAAGAAATATTTTAGATCAAGATGAGATGGCCGAAATTGGATTTGAATATTCTTCTATTGGTAAATAGAAAAGGTGGCACAGATTAACCTATATCACCTTTTCTACTTGATAAGAATAAAATATTATTAATTTACTATAAGTCGCTTAACAATTTGATTGTTTTCGTCTTCTACTTTAACGATATAAATACCTGTTTGTAAGGAACTAACATTTACCTGTGCAGTTACTGAAGTACCGTAATTTTCATTTGATATTTTGTTAGTTTGAACGATTTTTCCTGTAATATCATAAAACTTTATCATTGAAGTATCAAACGACCCGATTAGCTTTATATTAAGTATATCATTAGCGGGATTAGGGTATAAGGATGCATCAACTAAATAATCCTCATTTATAGAATCTGCAGGCTCTATGTCACAATCTGCATTCACTTCCACCCTTACTGAAGCTTCGTCAAAATCTAGAGGATTAAACACAGTGACATAATAGTCTGTCGTCTCAATTGGTGAGACCTCAATAGAAGAGGTAATTTCACCTGTACTCCATAAATATTCGTCACCTCCTGTGGCGGTTAAGACCACAGAATCATCTACACAAATCTGAACATCTTCACCCGCATAAGCTTCAACAGGTTCGTATACGTTAATTACGATGTTTTTATCATCATAACAATCATTTATATACCCTCTTACCTCATATGTAGTAGTCGAAGATGGGCTTACTGCAATATTGGGCTGTGTTGCGCCATTATTCCACTGGTAGCTATTTGCTCCTGATGCAGATAAAGTAATGAAATCGCCATTTAATATATCTACACTATTTCCGTTAACTATAACTACATTGGGATTAGGATCAACAAATACAGTAACATCATCTGTACTCGAGCAGTTATTTTCACTTACTTCTACTGTATAATTAGTTGCTATATTTGGGCTTACTTCTATCGAGGTTGTTGTTTCTCCGGTACTCCATAAGTATGATGTACCTCCACTTGCAGTTAAGGTAATTGTTTCTCCTTCACAAATGGATTGATCTTCTCCTGCATCTGCAGTAGGAACAGTATTTACTATGATAGATATATTGGCGTCATCAGAAATATTTATGTCAAGATTACAAATTACTGAGTATTCAGTATCCACTGTTGGTGAAACTTCAATAGATTGAGTTGTTTCCCCGGTACTCCATAAATAGTCAGTTGCATCTGAAGCCGTTAAAGTTATTGTTTCACCTTCGCATATATTCAAATCTTCATCTGAACTTGAGATTGAAACTTCAAAAAAAAACTCTAATTCAATTGTATCTGATATAGAAGGATCTTCATCACTAGTATAGGTAATGGTAACTAT
>JABDKL010000021.1 GCA_013002225.1 Winogradskyella sp. | reverse complement strand
TACCTAAAACAATTGGTGCTACTTATTGGAAACGCTTAGCGAACTTTACATCTAAAGCGCTAAACATATTAATATTTCCATTAAAATATACTGGTATTTTATGGCTTCTCCAGCTTACCACCAAACTTATTGGAGGCAAAGGCCACGGAAGCATATTGAGTCGCGAGGGTTTTGTAGCCATGGCAGATATAGCCCACGAAGAAGGCGTATTTGAGGAAAGCGAAAGTAAGGTCATAAAAAACCTACTCAATTTTAAAGAAGTACAAGCCAAAGATATCATGACACCTCGTACGGTTATGAAATCTGTTAATGAAACCATGTCGGTTCGTGATTTCTTTGATGCCAATTCTAATATTCGATTTTCCCGTATTCCGGTTTACACCAAAAATGGAGATAACATTACCGGCTTGGTATTAAAAGATGAGGTTTTTAAGGAAATGGGACTTGGTAATGGCGATAAATTATTATCCGATATTAAGCGAAGTATTATCGTTGTAAATCGAAGCCTGCCAATTCCGACATTATTTAATCAACTTGTAGAAAGCCGTAACCATATGGCTTTGGTTGTTGATGAGTATGGTTCTGTAAGTGGTATCGTTACCATGGAGGATGTTATTGAGACATTACTCGGTCTCGAAATTATGGACGAAAGCGATAATGTATCCGACCTGCAAAAGCTGGCAAGAAAAAGCTGGGAGCACAGAGCAAAACGTCTTGGCTTAATAGAAAATGACAACCCTGAAAACTAATGGAATCTTGTGTTATTGAGACACCTCTTGGTATCGCTAAAATTACTGGTGATAATGATGGTATAGCTTCTATTAAAATTTTAGATTGCACAGAATCCTTAACTACAAACATACCGACGTTGTTATTAGCATGTGTAAATCAGTTAAATGCCTATTTTAAGAATGAGCTAAAAAGCTTCAACTTAAAACTTAATCCTAAAGGCACCGATTTTCAATTAAAAGTCTGGCAAGCGTTAGAAACTATCCCTTACGGTAAAACAATATCTTACTTAGATTTAGCTAAACAATTAGGTGATGTTAAAGCCATAAGAGCAGTGGCAAATGCAAATGGCAAGAATCCGCTCTGGATTATTATTCCATGTCATCGTGTAATAGGCAGCGACGGAAGTCTAACGGGATATGCAGGTGGTCTACACCGAAAACAATGGTTGCTGAATCATGAAAACGAATACAAACAACAGTCATTGTTTTAAATTCTCTTTTACTATATTTAATTATTAAATCTTCTTTATGAAAATCCTAAAAAAGCTGTTAAAAGTATTGGTTATCTTTTTCGGGTTACTGATTGCCATATTATACATTACAGATACCGATTACCTCATCAAAGCCGTAAGGACTATCTATATGAATGGGCATTCAACTGCCTATTTAGAGGATTATCAGGAATTTGATAATCAGCCTATTGAAACCGCTACACCTATGCCGTGGCCAAAACATGCGAATTATAATCAGGTAAAAGAAACTAAAGCACTAACAGAACTTAATGAGGCTTCTGGTACAATCGCCTATGTTATTATTAAGAACGACAGTATTTGGTTCGAAAATTATTATGACGGATTTGACGAAGATTCTAAGTCCAACAGCTTCTCAATGGCAAAGAGTTATGTTTCTGGTTTAATGCAAAAAGCGATTCAAGATGGTTATATAAAAAGTTTAGAACAACCTGTTTGCGATTTTCTACCTGCATTTTGCGACGGAAAAGCAGCTAAAATGACAGTTGGTGACTTATCTAGCATGAGTTCTGGCACCAATTGGGACGAGGCATATTATTCGCCACTATCCATAACAACACGCGCTTATTTTGATGACGATTTATCTAAAGTGATGAATGGTTTAGAAATGGCAACCGAACCAGGACAAAGCTTTAAATATGCAAGTGGTGATACGCAAATGTTAGCCATGGTTATTGAAAAAGCTAGCGGTAAAAAACTCTATGACTATTTTGAAGAAAGTTTTTGGAAACCGCTAGGCGCCGAAAATGAAACGTTATGGCAAGTCGATAGCGACGACCACGATTTGGTAAAAGCGTATTGTTGCATTGCAAGTAATGCCAAGGATTTTGCACGATACGGAAAACTGTTTAAAGACCACGGAAAATGGAACGGACAACAAATATTGGATTCAGCTTTTGTGGCAAAATCCGTAAAGCCTCGTTTTGATGATGGAGAAATATATGGCTATGGTTGGTGGCTGGCGGAGTTTAATGACAAAAATGTTTTTTACATGCGTGGGCATTTAGGGCAGTTAGTAATTGTAATTCCAGAAGATGACTTAATAGTTGTGAGACTTGGACATAGCATTACTAAGAGTACCGGAGATGGACATTCACCAGATTTTTATACTTTTATTGATGAGGCTTACGAAATGTTAGAAAAATAAAGTTTAATTTAAAAATATTCCATTTTCATCATGGGAAATAAATATGATTTCAAAACTCAACCTAGAAAACATACTATTCTTAGATATTGAAACTGTTCCTGAAACGGAAAATTTCACAGATTTAGACCAAACCAAACAAGAGCTTTGGGAAGCCAAATCCCGCTATCAAAGAAAAGAAGATTTTTCAGCAGAGGAGTTTTATGACAGAGCAGGGATTTGGGCTGAATTTGGGAAAATCATTTGTATTTCCGTTGGGTATTTTAAGATGGAAGGCGACATCAGAAATTTTAGAGTGACCTCTTTCTACGGTGATGAAATTAAAATTTTAAAGGATTTTAAAAACTTAATAATATCTCACTTTAGTGGCAATAAACATCTCCTTTGTGCACATAATGGTAAGGAATTTGACTTTCCGTATATAGCAAGACGCATGATTATTCATAATATAGAATTACCATACAAACTTAACCTGTTTGGTAAAAAACCCTGGGAAGTGCCTCACTTAGACACTTTAGAATTATGGAAGTTTGGGGATTATAAAACCTATACCTCATTAAAACTTTTAACTAATGTGTTGGGCATACCATCTCCTAAAGATGATATTGATGGTAGTGAGGTTTATCGAGTGTTTTATGAAGACAAAAATATAGACCGCATCATTACTTACTGCGAAAAAGACACCATAGCAGTTGCTCAAATATTCTTACGATTAAGAGGTGATGAGTTATTACACGAAAACGAAATAAAACACATATAAAAAAACCCAGAAGCATAGCTTCTGGGTTTAACAATTAAGCTCTAATTACTAACTAGTTCTTAATAAAGCGTTTTGTTATCGTTTTACTTTCATTATTAAATTTAATTAGGTAAACGCCTAATTCTAGGTCGGCAACGTCGATTGTACTTTCTAACTTTCCTTTCGCAACTACTTGCCCAATAGCATTATAAATCTCATAATT
>JABDKL010000187.1 GCA_013002225.1 Winogradskyella sp. | reverse complement strand
TACCTACTGCGCTTATTGATGCAACAGCGGATAAGTTCATTATGATACCAAAGACATCTACAAGCACAAATACGGACGTAATCGAGGACACGGATTTAATATTAGAGTTCTCGTCAGCCTCAACGGTGGGGGATGGTGTTGTAGATATTTTTATAGAATACGAGAAATTAACAGTTTAATACATAAAAAATGGCATTACAGATTAGAAAAAAAGTAGGTGTTTGGCAACACATAAAAGTAGATCAAGGAAATCAGACCTTGATTCTGTCAAATTTTTATTGTCGATGGACGGGTGATAAAATGGAAATTACGGAACCTTCTGGAAAAGACAACGCATCTTATGATTATTCAGATATTCATGTTTTTGACGACACAGACGCTTCGGTTGATGAAACATTTGCTAGTTCATTGTTATTGGCCCAAAGGCTAAAAGAACTCGACTATCCGGGTTTTAATACGGCTTCGGGAGGTAGCGGAGCGAACATTAGCGATGCAGCTTATGGCGTAGCATGGGATGGCGATACAACGGAGGGCGCATCAAAAAATGCGTTATATGATAAGATAAACGAATTAGATGAGCGATTAACCAACGTTCCATATGGGATTATCTACGAAAAAGATAATTTTACAGATACATCCGATTTTACATTTTTAGGAAACGCCTCTGCAGTAGCAACGGGGGGTAAACTACAAGCAACTTCAACAAGCAACGGAACATTTGATCAGGTTATATTGTTAAATGGAGAAACGGGGTTAGGAAAATGGAAAATGACTTTAGAATTTGAACTGCCAAACGCTCCAGCTGCTACAACTTACGGAATTGGTATAGGTATTAGGTCGCAGGCATCTTTTACGCCTTTGTCAAATTGCGCTAGAGTTGTACTAACAAATTCAGCTCAACAAGGGGATAGATATTTCGATTGGACTAATACGCATCCAGGCGCATATACTAACGTTGTTAACGATTTAGCAGGAACTACTATCAGTCAGAACGATACTTTTAGAATTACAATGGAGCAGGTTGTTAACGAGATAACTATAACGTATTACAATGTTACTACTGATGTCGAAAAAATATTGACCTATGATTTTACATTGCCTAACTCGCCATTTTTAGCAAATACAGGGCAGTTTGCTATTTATATGATAGGTGGAACGTATGATATTACTAAATTAAAAGTTGAGAGCAAAGAGTGGAAAAATGCTAGGCTTTTGGGTTTAGGGGATAGTAAAATGAACGGTTATGACGGAGATACTTTTGCAGGGTCTTTTATGCAACAGTTGGAATCGTTTTACAACTCGATACATGATAATGCAGGAGGAAACGACACTACCGTTGAGGGTCTTTTAAAAGTTCCAGAGATTATATCTTTTGCTCCGAAGAAGGTGTTGATGAATTTAGGTTCTAACGATAAGAGATTCGGTAGGACGTTGTTACAATGGCAGACGGATTATGATGATATAGTAACGCAATTAGAGGCAGCAGGGATTGATGTATATCATTTGCTGATGTTAAATGAAAGTGTTTTGTCATTCACAGATTATAATTTACACATAACTACAACCTATGCTGCTGATAGAATTGTAGATCCTGGAACGATCAATTTAGCGACAAGTGGAATACACCCAAACCAAACGGGGATGAATCAGGTATTTATGGCTATAATTTCGCAAATAGGCGATGTAATATAAAAGAAGATGTTTAAAATTAAATGGAAATTAGGAGATATTGATGTAGAAGAAACTAAAAAAACTAAAAAAGATGCTTTAGCTTTTTCTAAAAAACTAGGAAATACAACCAACACAGTTTCTAAGGGAAATAAAGAAATACATTCCGTAGAGGCTAAGGTAATTAATACTATGTTTTGAAGTATATTTTTTTTTTCATATCGTTTATTGGTTTTGGTCAAGTTCAGACTGGGTTTGATAATCCAACGGTTACGATATTTGCAGAGGGGTACACGCTAACAGCAGAGCGTAGCGGAGCGGTTTATTTATCGGATAATTGGATAAGAGAACAACACGCTATAATCACGAAACAACCTA
>JABDKL010000211.1 GCA_013002225.1 Winogradskyella sp. | reverse complement strand
GTTTTTAATTAATTTGCTTGAAATGGTAGCCCCATTTTGTGTTGTAGCCTTAACGATATAAATACCTTTGGAAACGTCTTTAACCGAAAAACTTTGCGATTCTATATTCATAATATGCCTTCCATTTAAATCATATAAAGACGCTGTTGTTATGGTTTTATCCGAAAAGGACACCATATCATTAGAAGGGTTTGGAATTAAGTTAAAACTTGTATCACTTAAAGCAACATCATCATCGCTAAGTGTAAGTTGTGATAAATCTAAATCTGTTTTTAATAAAAGACCATAATTTGTTGATAACGCTATTGTTGCCATATCGTTATTTTGCGAGCTAGTTCCAACTCCTGGATTCTCTAATATTAAAAACTTGCTTATTATTATATCTTTAGGTTCACTAAATGGTAATTCAATTTCTTGATTTAAATTAGATATCAAATGAAATGTGCGTTCTTGTTCGTCAAACGGGTTGGCCATTATTAAGAAAATTCCCGCACTATTTTTTATAATAACAAGCAGCTCATTAGATAAACCATCAATATATAAGTTACCGATACTTAATATTTCATCTATTTCCCCATCATTATCTAAATCAAAAGTCTTTTCTTCACTAATATAGTCATCGGATCCTTCGGACTTGGATAATATTTGAATCGCCATATTACCCAAGTGTATTATAGCAGTTCTGGGATTTCCGAGATCGTCTAGTACAGTGACAGGATCTTTTGTTGGAAATAATATGTCTAATAAAATGGTTTCCACAGGAAAGGGTTGTCCATTAGTATTCCTGACCCAGAATTCACTTGTAAATAAAGGGTCGTCAGGATTCTGATGTATAGTAGTACTGGAGGCGAGGGAAGGAGGAGATGCAGCTGTCTGTATGGCGACCGCATGAACCTCATCGGAAATTTGCGATTCATTGACATCAAAAAGGACATTTTGCGTCAAGTCCCTATTCGTTGTAAAGATTTCTTCGGAGGCAGCGCAAGCTCCAGCAAAAATATCGCATTGTGTTTTATAAACACGATAATTATAAGACACATCAAAGCCTTTATGTACTATATTTATAATGCCATTATCAGAATTGTAATTAGCGGCTTTTTTGGTTATAAGGGCCAAATAATCAGGGATATTATGATTAAAAGTAGTGATGTTATTGTTTTCATCAATAAAGTGCCAGCCCTCATCAGTTTCAACAATAAAATAATTATTATCATTTAAAACACTAAACACCTGAGATCCGGGAGAGGGTGTTAGTGTTGTTGCTGTTGGGAATGTACCATTAAAAGTTGTTGGGTCAATTTCAGCCGTGTGTAATCCAAAAGTGCGTGTAAACCCTATTTCTAAATTACCATTTGTTTTTTCCCTAACATTAAAATCTGAAATAACATTGGAATTAACTGCTACTGGTGCATTTAGGTAATTAATATTAATATCAGAGCAACTTTCGGAAGCAGGTATAAATTCTACTAATTTTCCAATTTCAGGACTGGCAAAAGAAAGACTAGGAGCAGCATAGACCTTTCCATTACCTCCAAATGTAGCCGCATTATAAACATTTTCATTGAGGCAATTGGTTCCGTCTTCTCTGTAATTGGTCCATGTGTTTGTATTTAAATCGAGCATAGTAAGCCCATAATAATAGGTGTTAGAGCCAGATGTCTTTATTACTAAATCTCCTGTAGCTTCATCAATAGAAATATCATGAACCTGATATGGAAATGCATTAATAGGATCTAAACCCTGATACGTATTCCAGGCCCCAGAACTACTTAAAGTGTTTAAGCCTTGAAAACCGCCAATATAGAGCAGGTCGTTCATGTCTACATGACAGGACAGTACAAAATTGGAGATAAGGTCAGAATTAGATGAGGTATAATTTGTCCAATCCATCGTCCCTTTATCTAATTCCCACAACCCATCGTTTACGCCTGCAAAATAAGCTTTTGTTCCTGCGCTATTTTCTACGATGTCTTGAGGCATAAAGGACGTAACGGTTTCTGGCTCAAATAGGCCATCGTTAAATTTTTGATAGCCCAAAGCGTCTTCTTTAAAAATATAAAGCGAGCCGTCTTTAGCATATTCGGCCTGTAAATAATAAAATTGATTTGTGTTTTCTCCAATAGATAAACCGGAATCCGCGTAATTATAAACCGTTACATCGCCCATGCTATAAATGGCAATACCGTTTTTTAGGGTCATAGCAATATCATTGCTAGTTGGGTCTAGCGCAATATCTTTAACGTTTCCAATAGCGGGGTTTTGACTTGTTAGATTTAAATGGTCTGTTACCGTAGCAGAAGTGGTATTATATTTTAGGTAACCAATATCAGTAGCGATATGAAGCTCATCTCCATTGACATCGTCTGGTACAATTTTGGTTATTTCGCTGGCTTTTGTATATAGATACCAGCCATCGGTTTGACTATACGTTTTTATAACTAAGAGAAACGCTAATAGGGTGAGTAATTTGGTTTTCATAATATGGAAGTTTGATTAATAGCTACCATGAAGTTACATCTTAACTCAATACTATTGGATAGTATGTGATAAGTGACACAAAAAACAACATGTTTAACGGTCTTGTCTAGACAAGGTTGCTTTTAAAAAGGCGGGATAAAGGAATATTTATGTTGGGCTGCAGAATAACACTAGATCTATTTATTGAGGAAACAAAGTTTTTGTTTATGATATAAGACCGGTGGACTTTAACGAAATTAGGAGGCAATTCTTTTAATATGGCCTTTATCTTATTGCGGTCTATTATTCTTTTTTTATCGGTTACAAACTCTAAATAATTACCGTCGGATTTAATATACTTTAGTTCTTTTAAGTAGACTTTAGATTTGTTATTTAAAATTACTGCTATCTCTTCAACCTTTTTGGCTATATGCGCTTTCTCTGATTCCACAACTTTGATACGCTCTTGCGATTGTAAAAAACGACTAACAAACCAAACAGCGATAATAGACACCACAAGTGCAAAAATGGACCAACGCCAACGCAAGTTTTCTTGTTTAGCTATTTCTAATTCGTTTCTTTGATTTTCTTGCTGGAGGATAATAATTTTATTGCTTTGTTTTTCATTTTCGAACTTTGCCGTAATTTCTGCAATTCGTTCGTCCTGTTTGAATTCAGCAATAGAGTCGCTTATTTTTTTAAATTCATAAGCATATAAAAGTGCGTTTTTATAATCTTTAATTGTTTCATACGATTTTGATAAATAGTATGCTATTTCTGCTTTTTGATTGCGTTTTTTATTTTTCTGTATTGCAAAAGTTAAATTTTTAATTGCATTTTCTGGGTCATTAGTGTTGTAGTAACATTTACCAAGTAAAAACCAGGTCTTATCTATATTCGTAAAAAATTGGATGTCTGTTTTTAGTTTTAGTGAGCGTTCAAAATAATTAATAGCTTCAGAATAACGTTTGGCACTCATTAAGGATTGCCCTAGATTATAATTGATTACCGACTTTAGCTTCTTGTTATCTCCATTCTCAAGATCCTCTAACATTTTCAACGAAGATCTAATTTTTTCTTCTGAAGACATGCCTCGACCACTTGAGTCTACATCATGCTTTGTGTTGGCATTACCACTTACCTTTAGGGAGGCGTCAAAAAAGTAATCTGCTATCTGTGTTTTTCCTAATTTTTCATAAATGACACCAATTTGCAAATACGATTTAGCGAGGCCTTTTTTATTATTAGCAGCTTTGAAGAATTCTATAGCATGAAGGTAGTATTGTAAAGCATCATCAAATTCTTCCCTTATATCATATATCGCAGCTTGATTGTAATGGGTATTTCCATTTAAGTCATCAGGAAGTTGGTTGGCATTATTTAAGTTAAAATTTAATAATTTTTGTGCCTCTGCTACTTTTCCAACAGAAATTAGATAAAATGAATAGTAATATCCCGCGGAAGCTAAAAGAAAAGTGTCTTTTTCTTTCTTGGCAGCAGTATGGGCTTTTTTTGAAAAATAAACAGCACTATCTTGATTTTTAGCACCATTTTCAATTGCTTGTTGAATCAGGAAATCAATAGTCTCATGATTGGTTTGCGCGTATAAACTGTAGGTGAGAAAGAAGCAAACGAAAAAAATACAGCCTCTATTTTTCATACTCTAAAGTACAAAAAAATAAGTACTATAACCCTATGTTATAACGAGTTAGTCTAATCATTAAGTTTTAATACAGCCATAAATGCTTGTTGAGGTATTTCAACATTACCTACCTGACGCATACGTTTTTTACCTTTTTTCTGCTTTTCAAGAAGTTTTCGTTTACGAGAAATATCACCACCATAACATTTTGCGGTTACATCTTTACGAAGCGCTTTTACTGTTTCTCTGGCAATAATTTTAGCCCCAATTGCTGCCTGTATCGGAATATCGAACTGTTGACGTGGAATTAATTCTTTTAGCTTTTCACACATTTTCTTTCCAATATTATGTGCATTGTCTGCGTGGATTAATGCAGATAGTGCATCTACTGGCTGCGCATTTAATAAGACATCTAATCG
>JABDKL010000161.1 GCA_013002225.1 Winogradskyella sp. | reverse complement strand
GTTTAGTTATCATCACCATCCACTTCCTCAACAGCATCTTCTACTGCCTCTCCGGCTTCTTTAGTTTCCTCTACGGCGTTGTCAATAGCTTCACCAGCTTCTTCAAATGCACCTTCAGTAGCTTCCGCCGCATCTTCTGCAGCTTCTTCTATAGCATCCGCCGCATTTTCTTCTTTTGTTTCTCTACAAGAGGTAAATGATAATCCTAGTACAGCTATAAGAGCTAAACTTAATACAACTTTTTTCATTTTAATGGTTTTAGTGTTAATTATGTTATTTTACTAAAATACTACTTTCAACTAAATTTTAACAAATTTATATTGGATATTAATAGTATTAACGGATTATATACGAACATAATCTAATATTTGGATGACAGCGCCCTTGTTTTTCGCAATAAAATCTCTGTTAATTTTGCCTTGAGTATTTCTGAGCGAACTATCTTTTATCAATGCATTAATTATAGTTTCAAATGATTTAGCATTATCGACCGTCACTATTCCGCCAGCTTTTATCAATGCTTTTGCCTCGGGAAATTTCTCGTAGTTTTTGCCGATTATAATCGGAACACCAAAAACTGCCGGCTCTAATACATTGTGTAACCCTGTACGCCCTGCACCACCGCCCACATAAGCTATATCTGCATAACTATATACCTTAGATAAGTATCCAATTGTATCAAGAATAAAGACGTTGTAATCCTCCAACGTTTTACCAGTCATTTCTGAGAAGGTGACGGTTTTAGTATAAAGCTGAGATTTTAATGATGAGGTATAATCTTTTTTAATATTATGTGGAGCAATAATAAATTTAACATCCAGCTTAGATTTATTAATAAAATCGATATACAGTTTGTCATCATCGGGCCAGGTGCTACCAAGCACCACACATAGTTTGTTTTGTTTAAATCTATCTACAAATAATACTGTATTATCTAATTTAAGTTGGTCAAAAACACGGTCAAAACGAGTGTCTCCAGATACGGTAGTATTATTGTAATTTATTGTGCTTAGTAATTGTTTTGCGTGCTCTGTTTGTGTAAAAACATGATTAAAAGCCAATAGAGCAGATCTCATATAGCCACCATACGATTTAAAAAATACCTGATTCTTTCTAAATACCGCAGAAATTAAAATGGCTTTGAGATTGCGCTTTCTTACTTCATGTAATAAGTTTGGCCAAATTTCATATTTTACAAATACAATATAATTTGGCTCAATTAAGTCTAAGAATTTTCTTGCATTATTTTTAGTGTCCAAAGGAAGATATACTACAATATCGGTTAATTCATTTCGTTTTTTAACCTGGTAACCAGAAGGCGAAAAAAATGAAAGCACAATCTTATGGTTTGGGTAATTTGCTTTTAGGCCTTTAAAAACAGGAAGTCCTTGTTCGTATTCTCCTAAAGAAGCACAATGAAACCAAAGTGTTTTATCATTTTTGCTAATTGAGCCTTCTAAAGTTTTAAAAGTTTTTTTTCTGCCCTTAACGCCTTGACTAAGCTTAGCGTTGAAAAGGGCAAGAATACTAATTACAAGATCTGCTATGTAAATTCCTATGGAATAGATTAGTTTCAAAAAAAAGATTTATGCTAAAATACAGTTCTTTCAATTAATTGCATTGGCATAGCGATTACAATTTCGTATTTTCGCTAAGGATCTAGATCTAAATAAACGCTCAAAAAAAGAATACCTAGAAAATGAAAAAAATACAAATGGTTGACCTTCAGAGTCAGTATGCTAAAATAAAAAATGACGTTGACCCTTCTATCGAAGAAGTTATGAATACTGCGACTTTTATAAATGGTCCTAAGGTTCACGAGTTTCAAAAAAATCTTGAGAATTATTTAGATGTTAAGCATGTTATTCCTTGTGCTAATGGAACGGACGCTTTGCAAATAGCGATGATGGGATTAGGTCTAAAACCTGGAGATGAAGTTATAACGGCAGATTTTACTTTTGCGGCTACTGTTGAGGTCATAGCACTTTTACAATTGACACCTGTTTTGGTAGATGTAGATCCTGTTACTTTCAACATTGATGTAAATGCTATAAAAAATGCCATAACACCAAAAACTAAAGCAATAGTTCCTGTGCATCTGTTTGGATTGGTTGCCAATATGGATGAGATAATGGAACTGGCTCAGGAGCGAAACTTATATGTTATCGAAGATAATGCACAGGCAATCGGTGCTAATTATACACATAAGGATGGGAGTAAGTCTAAAGCGGGTACCATCGGACATGTTGCTTCCACGTCGTTTTTTCCTTCAAAAAACCTAGGATGTTATGGCGATGGTGGTGCCATTTTTACAAACGATGATAATTTAGCGCATACAATTAGAGGTATTGTAAATCATGGCATGTACGAGCGGTACCATCATGATGTAGTTGGTGTAAATTCGCGATTAGATTCTATACAGGCAGCAGTTTTAGATGCGAAACTACCGCATTTAGATACTTACAATAGTGCTAGGCGTAATGCTGCTAGAAAATATTCAGAAGCCTTCAAAGATCATCCAAAGATTACGATTCCGACAGGGAAAGATGTCTGCAAAGGCATTTGCGACACTTGTGATTGTCACGTTTTTCATCAATATACTTTAAACCTAAAAAATGTAGATAGAGATGCGCTTGTGTCCCATTTACAAGCCAATAATATTCCTTGCGGCGTATATTATCCAATACCGCTTCACAAACAAAAGGCCTATAAAGATGAGCATTACAATGAAGCAGACTTTACTGTAACTAATCAATTGGTGCAATCGGTTATCTCTTTACCTATGCATACTGAACTTGAAGATGATCAAATTGATTATATAACCAACAGGGTATTAGAATTTATTAATAATAACGCCTAGAATGAAAATTTTAGTAACAGGAGGACTTGGTTTTATTGGTTCTCATACAGTTGTAGAATTGCAACAAGAAGGATATGAAGTTGTAATTATTGATAACCTCAGTAACTCATCAATTGAGGTTTTAGATGGAATTACCGCTATCACGAAAATTAAACCGCATTTTGAGCAAATTGATTTAAAAGATAAAAATAATGTAAGACAGTTTTTTTCGAATCACAGTGATATTGCAGGAGTTGTTCATTTCGCTGCTAGCAAAGCCGTTGGTGAGAGCGTAAATGAACCTTTAATGTATTATGAAAATAATATAGGCACCTTGGTGTATGTATTGCAAGAAATAAGTAAATTAAATTTTCAAAATTTTATTTTCAGCTCTTCGTGTACTGTTTATGGACAGGCAGATGAATTACCAATAACCGAAAATGCTCCTGTAAAACCCGCAGAATCACCTTATGGAAATACAAAGCAAATTGGTGAAGAAATTATTAAGGACACTTGTAAGGTAAATTCAGATCTAAATAGCATTGCCCTTCGGTACTTTAATCCAATTGGTGCGCATCCATCTGTAAAAATAGGCGAACTTCCAATTGGCGTGCCTCAAAACTTGGTGCCTTATATAACGCAAACAGGAATTGGTATGCGTGATCAGCTTTCAGTATTCGGTGGCGATTATCCAACATCAGACGGTACTGCCATAAGAGATTATATACATGTTGTAGACTTGGCAAGGGCGCATGTAGTTGCCTTACAACGCTTAATAGATAAAAAAAATGATTCAAACTATGAAGTCTTCAATCTTGGTACGGGTAAAGGGAGCTCTGTTTTGGAAGTTATTGAATCTTTTAATCGTATTTCTGGTCAAAACCTAAAATACAGTATTGTAGACAAAAGAGAAGGCGATATTACAGCTGCTTATGCCGAAACCTCAAAAGCTAATAATATTTTAGGTTGGAAAACTGAATTAACATTGGATGACGCAATGGATTCTGCCTGGAAATGGGAACAAAAAATTAGAAACTCATAAATAATATAGTATGAAGCAATTAATCACAATTTTTATATTTATCACTACAACCATACTTACAGCACAGAGCACCTATCTGCATTGTGGTAAGATAATAGACACTAAATCTGGAACAATATTGAAGGAAAAGACTATAGTGGTTTCTGAAAATAGAATTATTGCTGTAGAAGATGGTTACACCGAGCCAAATAGTGATAGCGATACTATTGTAGATCTAAAATCTAAAACTGTGATGCCTGGTTTAATAGATATGCATGTACATATTGAAAATGAAACCAACTCCAAAAAATATCTTGAAGCCTATACTTTAAATGAGGCAGATGTAGCTTTTAATTCGGTTAAATATGCCAACATTACCTTACTAAACGGTTTTACAACCGTCAGGGATTTGGGTGGTTCTGGTGTAAATGTCTCCTTAAGAAATGCGATAAATGCTGGCAAGATCGATGGTCCTAGAATATTTACAGCAGAAAAATCTTTAGCAACTACAGGAGGTCATGCAGATCCAACTAATGGAGCTAAGAAAATATTAATGGGCAATCCAGGACCTAAGGAAGGTGTGGTTAACGGCGTCGATGAGGCTAAAAAAGCAGTAAGACAACGATATAAAAATGGGGCAGATTTAATAAAAATTACAGCTACTGGTGGCGTTTTGAGTGTTGCTAAAAGCGGTCAAAATCCGCAATTTACAATAGAGGAAATCAAAGCGATATGTGAAACTGCTAAAGATTATGGCTTTCATGTAGCAGCTCATGCTCACGGAGATGAAGGTATGCAACGTGCAATTCTCGGAGGTGTTAAAACAATAGAACATGGAACTCTAATGAGCGCAGAAACCATGGAACTCATGAAAAAACACGATGTGTATTTAGTACCCACAATTAGCGCAGGGAAATTTGTGTCTGAAAAAGCGAAGATCTCTAATTATTATCCAGATGTGATTGTGCCAAAAGCATTAAATATAGGTCCAAAAATTCAAAATACATTTGGCAAGGCATACAAAGCTGGCGTCGGAATTGCATTCGGTACAGATGCTGCTGTTTTTTATCACGGAGATAATGGTAAAGAATTTGGCTATATGGTAGAAGCTGGAATGCCACCCATTGAAGCCATACAAAGTGCAACGCTTACAAATGCCATGATTCTAAAAATGGAAAATGATTTGGGGCAGATTAAAGAAGGATTTTTAGCTGATATTATTGCTGTAGAAAGCGATCCAACCAAAGATATTTCAACAATGGAAAATGTGACTTTTGTAATGAAAGATGGTATAATTTACAAAAATTAGCCTCATTCGCTTTTTATGACAATTAATAAATCTTCAATATATATGAAGTTATATTGAAGAACTGTTAAACAATGTGGTTAAATAATTTGAATATAATAATGCGATTTTCGCTTAACAATGATTTAACAGTTATGTCTTGGTATTGGTGAATGGTCTTTGTTGCTTTGTACCCAATGATAATTGGATAATAATGAAATTGATAAGCATAAAAAGAGAGACTAAACAAGAAAGTCGCTTCACGAAAAAAATGGGCACTTTATCTACACGGGTGACCTATATTAAGAAACAGTTTTTAAATATTCCTGTAAGTACAATTCATAAATATCGTGAAACCTACTATGGCGAAATTAAGGATTGTGAAGATTGTGTTTTAGCGCGTTAGTCAGTTTTTTTTGTCCTATTAACAAAAAGGCCGCCAAGTAATAACATTATCATTCCAGTAGTAACCGATACATCGGCTATATTAAAAATACCCGTTTTAAATACACCGCCCAGATCTATAAATAAAAAATCTGTGACTTTACCGTACACAATTCGGTCAAAAACATTAGCAATTCCACCACCTATTATACAAGAAAAAGCAATAAGACTTAAACGGTCTAGTTCCTTTGTCTTTATTATATAATAGATGACATAGGCTAAAACCAAGGTTGGTAAAATAAGCAGGAAAATGAGTTTTAATAAAGGGCTCATATCACTACCCATACCTAAAAATGCTCCTTCGTTATATACATTGGTTAGTATAAAATTGTCACCAATAACTTCAATAACCTCTCTTAATTCTATTTTTGCTCTAACAATAAATTTAGAGATTTGATCAATTGCAATGTTGAAAATTATGAGTACTGCAATAAATAAGTTTCTATTCAAAATAATTTAAATTAGGCGTTAGTTTCAAGCGTCGCAGATGTGGTTTCTGCCGCTCTATTTATCTTTTTTACTAAGCCCTGTAATACTTTACCTGGGCCAACTTCTGTAAAATGTGTTGCGCCATCTGCCATCATTTGCTGTACTGATTGTGTCCAACGTACAGGAGCTGTTAATTGAGAGATTAGATTGGCTTTAATTTCATTTTCATCCGTAATTGCCGATGCTGTTACGTTTTGGTATATTGGGCAACTAGGTTTATTAAATGTAGTATTATTTATGGCTGCAGCTAATTCTTCACGAGCTGGCTCCATTAATGGTGAGTGAAAGGCTCCGCCTACTGGCAGTACTAATGCGCGTCTAGCCCCTTCGTTCTTTAGTGTCTCGCAAGCAGTATTAATAGCCTCAACTTCTCCTGAAATCACTAATTGTCCAGGACAATTATAGTTTGCTGCTACAACGACGCCTTCTGTCGTTGCACAAATTTTTTCTACTACATCATCTTCTAACCCTAAAACAGCTGCCATTGTACTAGGTTGTAATTCACATGCCTTTTGCATGGCCAACGCACGTTGAGAAACTAGTTTTAAACCATCTTCAAAAGTTAAGGCTCCCGAGGCAACTAAAGCAGAAAATTCGCCAAGTGAGTGACCAGCAACCATATCGGGTTTAAACTTATCGCCCAAAACTTTTGCCAAAATCACAGAATGTAAAAAAATGGCTGGCTGAGTGACCTTGGTTTCTTTTAGGTCTTCTGCCGTCCCTTCAAACATTACATCTGTTATGGAGAAGCCTAATATCTCATTTGCTTTTTCAAATAAGTCTTGCGCTAAGCTAGAGTTTTCATAAAGGTCTAAACCCATTCCTGAGAATTGTGCTCCTTGACCTGGGAAGATATATGCGTTCATAATTTTACTGATTTAAGCTGCAAAAATAGGAATTAAATTGCAATCTGTAAGTAGTGTGATGTATGAGTATTTTTTGTTAGAGTTTTATAAAAATTGGAAATGCGCTACTTAATTACAGGCAGCTTCGGCACATCGTTCTCCATCCATAGCAGCAGATATAATACCACCAGCATAACCTCCGCCTTCACCACATGGAAACAAGTTGGAAATTTCTGGATGCTCCAATGTTTCTGTTCTTGGTATATTTACAGGCGATGAGGTTCGAGACTCAACTCCAATAACATTGGCTTCTTCCGTATAATAACCCTTCATTTTTTCACCGAAAGCTTTAAATCCCTTTCTTAGTGAACCACCAATTAATTTGGGTAATAACGAATGTAGTGGAGAGGAATTTAAACCTGGTTGGTAAGAGGTGTCATTTAATGAACTAGACAACCTGCCTTCTACAAAATCTGTTAACCTCTGGCCTGGTGCCGATTGTGATCTGCCACCAGCAGTAAAGGCTAAGCGTTCTAAATCTTTTTGATATTCTAGAGCTTTAAGAGGGCCAAAATGGTCATATTTATATAAATCCTTGTCTACATTAATTTCAGTGACAATCCCAGAATTAGCAAATTTGTTATTTCGTTTTGAAGGAGACATACCGTTGACAACCACCTCTCCGTTTGCAGTGGCTGCTGGAACAATGAATCCGCCTGGGCACATGCAGAACGAATAAACACCACGGCCATTAACCTGTTGTACTAGACTATAGGAGGCCGCAGGCAATAATTCATCTCTTTTTTCTCCCTTACAATGGTATTGAATTCCATCAATAATTTCCTGAGGATGTTCTACACGGACTCCCATGGCAAAAGATTTAGCTTTTAATGCAATATTTTTAGTATTCAGAAGATAAAAAATATCTCTTGCGGAGTGACCTGTAGCTAAAATTACTTTATCAACTATCATCTCCTTTCCATTGTGTAACTGAATGGCAACTATTTGATTGTTTTTAATTGAAAAATCAGATACTCTCGACTCAAAATAAATTTCGCCACCATATTTAATTATAGTTTCTCTAATATTCTGAACTACCTTAGGTAGTTTATTGGTGCCGATATGTGGGTGTGCATCGACTAATATTTGGTCTGTTGCACCGTGATACACAAGGTTTTCAAAAATACGACGTACGTCCCCTCGTTTTAAACTTCTTGTATATAGCTTACCATCACTATATGTGCCAGCTCCTCCCTCACCAAAGCAATAGTTAGAATCTTCATTTACTTGGTGATCTTGGTTAATCGCTTTCAAATCTCTACGACGGTCTTTAACATTTTTGCCACGCTCTAAAATAATGGGCTTAAACCCCAATTCTATACAACGTAATGCCGCGTACATTCCGGCAGGACCAAACCCAATTATGTGTATTGGTTTTGCCTTCGAAACATCGCTATAGTCGAAGTGATAATCCGAAGTTTCGGGCATGGGTTCGTCAATATAAACTTCAACCTTATAATTAAACATAATATTAGGCTTGCGTGCATCAATAGATTTTCTTAGGACTTTAATACCAGATATAGTCGATGGTTTAATACCCAAGTCAAAGGCAGCTTTATTAAGCAGTCCATCGGATTTTCCTTCCTGGTGTAAATTGATGCGTAACTGTAAGGCTTTTATCATTCTGCGAAATTAATTATATAATTTGGATAATTACTTTTATAATTTAGAGTTGTAGCAGATTAAGCGCAACTGCCAGTGTAAAGTTTACCTTGCTATAACCGTCAAATACTTAATAAGCGTATTACTTTGAAGCTAAGTTTGAAAGAAATAAATTCACCGAATCAAAATATAACTCAGGTTGCTCCAACCATCCATAATGTGCACTTTTGTCAACGTAGACTAAAGTAGAATTTTGAAATACCTTGTCTGCTGTTTGAGCAATTGATTTGTCGATAATATCCTGTTTTCCTTGAATGATTAAAACAGGTTTAGTAAATGATTTTAATTGGTTTTTACAGTCAAAATTTATACGTTGCATATCTTGCCAAATTAAAGAGTTAATCTGCATATTTCCCTGGGTTAGTCTATGCGCTACAACATTCACAAGGGATTGGTCATATAAATAGGCTGGTGCTAAATATTTTCCGCGTTGGTAACGGGTTTGGTAGGTAGAATCTCCGTTGTTTATCTTTTGTGTCCAAAAGGCAAGACTGTCTTGTTGCGTTTCTGTTAAAGCAGAACGAATATCTAAACTTCGTAGTAAGCTCAGATCCATGCCGCCAGAGGAAGATAAAATCATTGCACTTACCCGTTCGGGGAATTTAGATGCATAAAAACTTCCTAACATCCCACCAAAGGAATGGCCAAAGATTATCCATGACTCAATGTTTAAGTGAGTTCTAATGGTCTCAATATCCCTAAGCATTAATTCCATAGTCATGGTGCTACGATTTATGATATCTATTTCAGATCTTCCAGTACCTCTTTGATCGTAGATAATGGCTTGATGTGTTTTAGACAATGTTTTTGCAATTGTTTCAAACCCATCACTGTTCATTCCTGGTCCACCATTTATTATAAGAATAGGTTTTCCCTCACCATAAACGGTATAACTTATTTCTGACGTCTTAAGTTTAATGGTTTCTGTCTGTTGGGAATGCAGAAGTGTAACACCCATACACAGAAAAATAAATTGAAATAGTCGCCTAAACACTAGTTGTTTTTTATATAGGTTATAAATGAAAAGGAAAATGCATGCTTACCATCACTATCGTGTTTTGTTCGAGTTACTTCATCCCATTTAGTTTCATCAATTTCAGGAAAAAAGGTGTCGGCATCTTCAAAAGTCGCATGTACACGTGTTAGTTCTATTTTATCTGCTAGATTTATGGCTTGTTTATATATTTCTCCACCTCCAATAATAAAGGGTTGTTTGTCTTTTCTTGACGCATCAATTGCATCAGCGAGATTATTTACTACAATTACGCCATCTGGAACTTCATAATTTTTTTGCCTGGTAATTACAATATGTGTTCTATTGGGTAGGGGTTTCGGGAAACTTTCGAAGGTTTTTCGTCCCATTATTATATGGTGACCATTCGTTAACGTTTTAAAGCGTTTTAAATCGTCACTTAAGTGCCAGATTAAATCATTGTCTTTGCCGATAGCATTGTTTTCGCCAGCAGCAACGATAATGGTTAACTCATTGGAGTTTTTTTTTTCGTTGGAAACTTGTTCTGACTGAGCCTTATTATAAACTTGCGATTGTGCGATTATTTTTTCTTCTTTTAAGAAGCCCTCCTTTAATTTATCTATTCGCTGCTGCTGTTGGTTTACTAATTTATCGAGTTGATGTTTTTCCCAATCTTTACCCATAAATTTATTTGTAATAAACACATTGATAAAATGGTATATAAATAAAAACAACCAAATTACTATGGCATAAACAAACCAGTCAATACCAGCAATTATGAAGTCTTTACCAATTCCTAAAACCGTATTGGCTAATATTAAGAACACTGCGCCGATTAAAAATATTACAAAATGAATGTATAAACGTTTTTTTTGTTTAATGCGTTTTTGTGCGTTTTCTATTAACTCTAATTGATCTTTATCTACAGTTGCGCTGTGTTTTTTCTTTCCGAACATATTCCTGTTTTATTCAGATAAAGATACTTTTTTTTAACTAAAAAAGAATTGTAACGTTTAACTTTAAATGACTGAAGTTTTCGAAAACGATATAGCTGATAATCAGTGATCTTACGTTAAATATTATATTATCAAATCAATAAAAATGGGTCTCGTTTTTTGCGTAGTTAAATGGTATTTAAACCCAATTTTGTGAAAATGATAAATCTTTAGTTTAGAGGTGTTTAAATATGAAATTATGGGTTATACTTTTATACTTTTGTCTATAATTAAATTTATTATCATGGCAATTAAAAAGCAGTATTTAAAAAGCAAGCCAATTTGTAAGGTAACATTCTTAGTGCCTGCACAAGAGGCAAAAAGTGTAGCGGTTGTTGGGAACTTCAATGAATGGGATTCTAAAAAAGCAACGAACTTAAAAAAATTAAAAAACGGAACTTTTAAAGGAACTGTTGATTTAGAAAAAGATAATTCATACGAATTTAGATATCTTGTTGACGGTAAGACCTTCATCAACGAAGAGCAAGCAGATTCTTATGCTTGGAACGATTTTGCTGGTGCAGAAAACAGTGTACTGAGTTTGTAATCAACCCATTAACCTATAATAAAAAAGCGTCTTTATAAAGACGCTTTTTTTTATTATTATACAGCAACTGTGCCTTTTATATGCGGGTGTGGATTATAATCTACTAATGTAAAATCTTCAAATTTAAAATCAAAAATATCTTTTACTTCAGGATTAAGAACCATTTTTGGTAACGGTCTTGGATCTCTAGATAATTGTAATTCTAATTGATCCAGATGATTATTGTAAATGTGGGCATCACCAAATGTATGTATAAAGTCTCCGGGTTGGTAGCCGCATACCTGAGCCATCATCATTGTAAATAAGGCATAAGATGCAATATTAAAGGGTACTCCTAAAAAGATGTCTGCACTACGCTGATACAACTGACAAGATAATTTTCCGTCTGCTACATAAAATTGAAAAAACGCATGGCATGGTGGTAATGCTGCTTTGCCGTTAGCTACATTTTCTGAAAACGATTTAGAAGTATCTGGAAGCACAGTTGGATTCCAGGCAGACACTAACATTCTGCGACTGTTAGGATTATTTTTTAGAGTCGTTATGATCTCCTTTATCTGATCAATGTCTTCACTTGCCCAATTGCGCCATTGGTGGCCATAGACAGGGCCAAGATCCCCATTTTCATCAGCCCATTCGTTCCAAATGCGAACGCCATTTTCTGTTAAGTATTTAATATTGGTGTCTCCTTTTAAAAACCAAAGCAGTTCGTAAACAATAGATTTAAGATGTAACTTTTTTGTCGTTACCATAGGAAAGCCTTCACTTAAATCGAATCGCATCTGGTAACCAAAAACACTTTTTGTTCCTGTTCCTGTTCTATCTCCTTTCGCGTTACCTTCTGCTAAAACGTGCTTTACTAAGTCGTGATATTGTTTCATGCGTTTTTCCCACTGTAGTGAGAATTTCTTTAATTAAACTTAAATCATTGTTGGAATATGGTAATGATCACCTAAACATAACTGGAACGAAATTAAAAAAAAGCTTCAAATCATAAGACTTGAAGCTTTGTATTATATTAAAAGTTATTAACTAAATCTATCCGATTATCATTCCTGCGATTGTTGCTGAAATTAAAGAGGCAATAGTACCACCTATTAAGGCTTTCATACCAAATTTTGATAATTGTTTACGCTGACCTGGTGCCAAAGATCCAATGCCACCAATTTGAATTCCGATAGATGCAAAGTTAGCAAAGCCACATAGCATATAGGTTGCCATGATTATAGATTTCTCGTATGTAAGGTGCGTGACATTAGCTACATTTTTTAGGTCTGCTAGCTGAATGTAACCTACAAACTCACTTGCTGCTAATTTAATACCTAAAAGCTGCCCCATCATCATCATGTCCTCATTAGCCACGCCAATTAACCACATCAGCGGTGCAAATACAGTACCCAAAATAGCTTCTAATGAAAAACTCTGGTAAGGCGTGTTTGCTGCCATCCAGCCATTTAGTGTGGTGATATCTCCAACCCATCCTAGGATACCATTTATCATAGCTATAAACGCTACAAATACTAATAGCATAGCACCAACATTAACTGCTAATTTTAAGCCTTCAGTAGTTCCGTTAGCAATTGCATCTAAAATATTAGCTCCTATTTTTTCTTGAGATACCTCTACATCGGTGTTTATTTTTTCGGTTTGAGGAAATAAAATTTTAGAAATAACTATAGCGCCAGGTGCAGCCATTACAGACGCAGCCAACAAGTGCTTTGCATAAACCAGTCTAAGTTCTGGATCATCACCACCTAAAAAACCAATGTATGCAGCTAATACGGCACCTGCTACGGTTGCCATTCCACCAATCATTACAAGTAGAATTTCGGACTTATTCATTTTTTCTAAATAAGCTTTAATAAGCAGAGGTGCTTCTGTTTGACCTAAAAATATGTTACCGGCTACACTCAAACTTTCTGCTCCGGAGATCTTAAGCAATTTTGTTAATAACCATCCAAATGCTCTTACAACCTTTTGTATAATTCCTAAATAGAATAAAACAGAGGTTAATGCAGAAAAGAATAGGATGGTAGGTAAAACCTGAAATGCAAAAATGAACCCAAAAGTATCCATATCTACGACTAAACCTTCAAATAAAAACTGACTACCTGCTCTGGTAAAATCCAAGACACTTACGAATAAGCTTCCAATCCATTCAAAAACGGTTTTTACAAAGCCAACCTTTAAAACACCAATGGCAATTAAAAGTTGAAATGTAAGACCAATACCAACGGTTTTCCAATTTATGGCTTTACGGTTACTACTAAATAAGAATGCAATAAATATTAAAGTAACCATACCTAACACGCCACGCCATAGACTAGATAAGGAAAATCCTTGACTCGGAATAATAGTGTCTTTTATCTCAACTGTTCTCTTGTAGGGTAAAAACTTAAAGGTGGTACCCGCTTCATTAAATACTAGTGTAGAATCCGTGAGTTCAGAGATTCGGTAGGTTCTAATAGTATCATTAGGTTGATTATAATAGAATAGCAACAAGTTGTTTTGATGCATATAATCTCCGGTTGCAACTAAATTGCTTTTGGCTTGTAAAGAATAATTGAAAGATCCCTTATTGAAACTAAGCGTGTCATTTTCAGAAATTTTAAATTGAGTGTCTCCTGAGCTATTTTCGATACTTTGAAATTGCCAGGTTTTTTCAAGCTCTTGAGCTGTTATAGAGGAAAGTCCAATAATAAGTGCAAGAACGGTCTTGAAAAAGGAATTCATAAAGGGATGTTGTTAATTAACGTTTAGAAATTTCGTCTCTTATTTTAGCAGCTTTTTCATAATCTTCATTATTTACTGCTTCGTCTAAGAGCGTGTTGAGTTCCTCCAAGGTTTTATTTTTATACCCTTCTTGCTCAACTGTTGCAGCTTCGATTTCTTCTGCAATTATATCATCGACCAATATACTGTCTTGCTCTTCGTCCTCCTTTTTAGGATTGACCTTTAGGTAGATTCCGGCTTTATCTAATATATTTTTGTAAGTAAAAATTGGAGCATTAAAACGTAAGGCCAAGGCTATGGCATCGCTGGTTCTTGCATCAATGATTTCTTCTATTTTATCGCGCTCACAAATTAGACTTGAGTAAAAGACACCATCTACTAATTTGTGGATAATAACTTGCTTTACAATAATATCGAATCGGTCTGCAAAGTTTTTAAATAGATCGTGAGTGAGTGGTCGTGGAGGCCTGATTTCTTTTTCTAAAGCAATGGCTATAGATTGGGCTTCAAATGCACCAATGACTATAGGTAATTTTCTGTCTCCATCAACTTCATTTAGAATTAAAGCGTAGGCACCATTTTGGGTTTGGCTATAAGAAATGCCTTTAATATTTAATCGAACTAAACTCATAAATTATAAAACACAAAGAACTGTTTAAATTAGGACTTTACCAAACGGCATCGTATGATTTCGATTGGGTGCTAATTTAAACAGCCCTTTTGTAATTACAAGTTACTAAAATTATGCGTTTTGAGCTTTAAAAGCTTTTAATTTTTCTATTAACTGTGGTACAACCTCAAAAGCATCTCCAACAACACCATAGTCTGCAGCTTTAAAGAAAGGCGCTTCCGGATCTGTATTGATGACCACTTTTACTTTAGAGGAATTAATACCTGCTAAATGCTGTATCGCTCCAGAAATGCCAATAGCAATATATAGATTTGAAGCCACAGGTTTTCCAGTCTGGCCCACGTGTTCGCTATGTGGTCTCCATCCTAAATCTGATACTGGTTTAGAACAAGCTGTAGCAGCACCCAATACGTCTGCTAATTCTTCCACCATGCCCCAATTCTCAGGACCTTTTAAGCCTCTACCGCCTGATACAACAATTTCTGCATCCGCAATAGTTACTTTGTCTGTAACTTTATCTACAGATTCTACATTAATGCCTGACTCTGCAATAGATGGTGAAAAATCTTCAACTGTTGCGCTACCTCCATGTTCAACTACTCCATAAGAGTTGTTAGATAAACCAATAATTTTTACATCCGTAGTAATTTCTGTATTAGCAAATGCTTTGTTTGTAAATGCTGAACGCTTAACAGTAAACGGAGTTATATTAGATGGCGTTTCAACCACATTTGAAACATAACCTGCATTTAATCCAACAGCCAGTAACGGTGCTAAATATTTGCTGTTTGCACTGGAGCTAACCACCACAACCTTTGCACCTTCATTTTTTGCAGCGCCTTCTATAGCACTTGCATATTTTTTTGCATTAAAAGTGCTTAAGTTTTCATCTTTTATAGACAACACCTTAGAGGCTCCGTAAGTACCCAAACTTTCAGCATTATCTGCGTTAACAGCAACCGCAGTTACTGTTGTATCCATTTGGTCTGCAATAGCTTTGGCATAAGATACTACCTCATGAGCAGCTTTCTTAAATTTTCCGTTTTCTGATTCCGTATATACTAAAATAGACATGTTATTTATTTTTTATTCGTCCTGCGAATACAGGAACTTAAAGATTTTTTAATAATTGTTAACTGACAATAAGACAAAGAATAGATTAAATGACTTTAGCCTCATTGTGAAGTAGGTCTACCAACTCATCAATATTATCAGCATCTACTAGTTTAACTGCTCCTTTTGGCGCTGGCTTTTCAAAGCTTATGGCTTTAGTTTCTGCACTTGCATCAGTAGGCTCAACTACATTAAGTGGTTTTTTACGAGCCATCATTATACCTCTCATATTTGGTATGCGTAAGTCGCTTTCTTCAACCAAACCTTTTTGTCCTCCAATAACTAATGGTAAACTTGTACTTACAGTTTCTTTACCACCGTCAATTTCGCGAATTGCTTTAGCATTATTTCCATCAATTTCTAGGCTTATACAATTAGCGACAAAATTAGAACCTGTCAATCCTGCCAGCATTCCAGGAACCATACCACCATTATAATCAATAGATTCTCTTCCAGCGATTACCAAATCATAACCACCATCCTTTACTACATTTGCTAATTGTTTTGCAACCGCAAATCCGTCTGTAGCCTGAGTATTTACTCTTATTGCAGAATCTGCACCAATGGCCAAAGCCTTTCTCAGTGTTGGTTCAGTTTCGGCGCCACCTACATTTACCACATCTACACTTGCGCCCTGTTTTTCTTTAAACCACATGGCACGTGTAAGACCAAATTCATCATTTGGATTTATTACGAACTGAACACCGTTAGTATCAAACTTGGTATCTCCGTCTGTAAAATTGATTTTCGAAGTTGTATCAGGTACATGGCTAATACATACTAATATTTTCATATATAAATGATTTATTTTAAACGTCTTTTTTACTGTGCACGAAGATAAATATAAAAATTGAAATTTTACTATGCGTGCATAATAAATTTAAAAGAAATTTGATATATCAAGTTTTCCATTTATCCTTATTTTTGTTACTTCTAAAAAAAACAGTTAATGAAGACAATTCAATTTAGAGAAGCGGTATGTGAAGCCATGAGCGAAGAAATGCGCAGAGACGAAAGCGTTTATCTTATGGGTGAAGAAGTAGCCGAATATAATGGAGCATATAAAGCTTCAAAAGGAATGCTAGACGAGTTTGGACCAAAGCGCGTAATTGACACGCCAATCGCAGAGCTTGGCTTTGCAGGGATTGCCATTGGTTCTACAATGACTGGTAACCGCCCTATTGTAGAGTATATGACATTTAATTTCTCTTTAGTTGGTATTGATCAAATTATTAATAATGCGGCCAAAATTAGGCAAATGTCTGGTGGCCAATTTAATTGTCCTATCGTATTTAGAGGCCCAACAGCATCCGCAGGTCAACTAGGTGCTACACACTCACAGGCTTTTGAGAGTTGGTTCGCAAATACGCCTGGTTTAAAGGTGGTTGTGCCATCTAACCCTTATGACGCAAAAGGATTATTGAAATCTGCGATAAGAGATGACGATCCGGTTATTTTTATGGAAAGTGAGCAAATGTTTGGTGATAAAGGAGAGGTGCCAGAAGGGGAATATG
>JABDKL010000204.1 GCA_013002225.1 Winogradskyella sp. | reverse complement strand
CATTAGTTTTTAACTCTATGGCGCGATCAAATGCGTCTAGCACCTTTGGTGACTTGGGTTTCGGAGGTTTTTTAGTTGGCGCTTTTGCCTTCGGTTTTTCAATAGGTTTTGATGTAATTTTTGGCTTATCTTCAGAAACGTGTTCATTTTCGTGTTCTGGCTGCGCTTTTTTCTCAGTGTGTTTAAGGTATAGCGATGTATTATCCTCATAAGGATTATAACCCTCCTTTAAAAATTTAGTTAGGCGCTTTTTATAAAGACTTAATACGCTGTAGCGCTCTGCTTTAGTCTTAAACCGGTTGGCGCCTCCGTAAATATTCTTCATACGTTTTAGCTTACCGGTCTCCGGGTTACGATACGAAAAGTAGACGTACCAGCGCTTCTTTAAATCACCATCTGCATCAAATATTTTTGGGGCAGAATATTTTCTTTTGTGTTCCAAATCGTGTTCTAAATCGTGTTCGTTTAAGAAGTCTAAGGTAATTAATTCATAAATAATACACATAAAAAAACGGCTTAGTGTGAACTAAACCGTTGATTATGAGTAATTTAAGTATTTGTAGCGAGAACGAGAATTGAACTCGTGACCTCCGGGTTATGAATCCGACGCTCTAACCGACTGAGCTACCTCGCCATAATTGCGGCTGCAAATATAAAAACAAATTCAACGACAACAAACATAACATTCCAAAAAAATTATTTTTAATTTAATGTTTTGATTTGCTTCATAAATGTATATATTGAGCAAATATTAACATTTATATATGGACGATAAAGAAAAATTTGAAATGGAGTTTGTAATACAAGCATCTCCGGCACTTATATATACTTATATTTCTACCCCTTCGGGACTCTCAGAGTGGTTTGCAGACAATGTAAATTCCAGAGGCGAATTATTTACCTTTATTTGGGATGGCTCAGAGGAACAAGCCAAATTACTTACCAAAAAAAGTGGTGAACGTGTAAAGTACAGATGGCTGGAGGATGATGAAGAAGGCTCATCTTGTTATTTCGAAATTAGAATTCAGGTAGACGAAATCACAAAAGATGTGTCCTTAATGATCACAGATTTTGCAGAAGATGATGAAATTGAAGAGGCTAAAATGCTTTGGACAAATCAGATCGGAAGCCTAAAACAAGTTTTAGGTTCTAGGTAAGCGTAACTAACTAATCTATTATATCTTTGTCTCGGTTTATTTTAAATAAAATCGAGACATTTTTTTATGATTAATTTTAACGGAAAACTGGTTGATAATGCAGACTCTAAATTAAGCTCTGAAAATAGAGGCTATAAGTATGGAGACGCCCTCTTTGAGACTTTAAAGGTCGTAAATGGCACCATTTTTTTCTGGGAAGACCATTATTTTAGACTCATGGCGTCTATGCGTATTATGCGAATGAAGATTCCTATGAATTTTACTATGGAATTTTTTCAGGCAGAAATACTTAAGACCATTGAGGCCAATGACCTATCAACAACTGCAGCTCGTGTACGCCTAAGTGTCGATAGAGGTGAAGGAGGAAAGTATCTACCATCAGATACAGCTAAGGTTAATTTTAATATTGTAGCGCAATCTATAGCTAACCCTTTTTATTCTATAGATCCGGAAGCAAACTACACGGTCGATCTATACAAAGATTATTTTATGGCACCTGGCCTGTTATCGGGATTAAAATCCAACAATAAAGCCCTGCAAGTTATGGGAAGTATATATGCAGAAGAGAACGATCTCAATAATTGTCTGGTTTTAAACACGAATAAAAATGTTATTGAGGCTCTTAATGGAAATTTGTTCTTGGTAAAAGGCGATAAAGTTAAAACACCACCTTTAGAAGATGGTTGTTTAAGAGGTGTGATGAGAAAGCAGATTTTAGAAGTCCTAGCAAAAGATGTCAATATATATACGGAAGAGGCCTCTATAAGTCCTTTTGAATTGCAAAAAGCAGATGCGCTATTTATTACAAATGTGATTAGTGGTATTATTCCAATAAAAAAGTATCGCAAAAAAGTATACACTCATGATCTTGCACAAGACCTTATCAAGAAATTAAACGCTAAACTGCGACTAACAACCATAGGGTAATTGTTAAAAAATTGAAAATGGATTAGTTGTAACTTGGATTTTCGGGAGCATTAGACCAAATACTATAGTCACCACCAAGTTCTAGCATTTTTTCGCGCCAAAATGATGGATAACACTTGGCTATAATTTCATTGTCGTAAATATTCTCTGAAATTAACCAGGCGTTAGATTGTAATTCGTTATCTAATTGTTGCTCATCCCAACCAGAATACCCCAAAAAGAAGCGAATATCGTTTTTGGTTATTTTATCCTGATTAATTAAATCCAGAACAATACTAAAATCACCTCCCCAAAAAATCCCGTTCGATATTTCAACACTATTAGGGATTAAGTCGGGCGACTTATGAATAAAATAAAGGTTATCTTGTTCTACTGGGCCTCCATTGTAAACGGTAAACTCTGATTCAGTGCCCTCGACAAGGTCACTAAGATTATATTCCAAAGGTTTATTAAGTATAAACCCAACAGAACCCAAGGCGTTGTGATCGGCTAAGAGAATCACTGCACGATTGAACGATAAATCACCGATAATGGATGGTTCGGCAATAAGTAAATTGCCTTTTTCGGGTTTGTTCATTTTTCTTAATAGCTTTATCTGTCTATTAAATCTAGAGTATTTTTATCAATTAAACAACAAAACCCTTAAAAATAGGGTAAAAAAAAGCCTACTCATGGAGCAGGCTCTGTATTTTTAACAAAAAATGTTCTTAGTTTACAGCACTACTTAAGTCAGAACCTGCCTTAAATTTTACTACATTTTTAGCTTTAATCTTAATAGTCTTTCCAGTCTGTGGGTTTCTTCCGTCTCTTGCAGCTCTTCTAGAAACTGACCAAGAACCAAATCCTACTAGAGATACTCTGTTACCTTTTTGTAAAGCGCCTTCAATATCAACTAATAAAGAGTCTAATGCTTTCTTAGCAGCTGCTTTTGTAATTCCAGCATTCTCTGCCATACCATTGATTAAATCTGTTTTGTTCATAAATTTTAAATTTAAATTGTTAAAAAATTCGGATTTTATAGATTATTGTTAAAAATCCGTACACAAATTTATTAGGAAAATTAAGCTACGCAAGTAATAGTAAGGGAAATAGACGATTTTGTTAATAAGTCATAACATTTGTTAATAACGAACAGCATTTTATCGGATTTTTTCTCATACCAATGGTCATAAGGGTTTACAGAAGTTTTGCGCCCTTGAGAAACTCATATCCATTTAAAAGTGATTTTGTTTCCATTTTTCGCTTACCAGGGAGCTGAATGGTTTCGATAGTAATAAACCCATCCTTACAAGCCACCTTCATTATATTATGATCTATCACTACAGTGCCATCCGCTAGGTTATGATCATTTATAGATTTTGAGATATCATAAATTTTTATAGCCACAGTGTCCTTACCATTCTTTAGATAGCACCAGGCAGCGGGAAAGGGATTTAAGCCTCGTATCTTATTGTAAATTTGTGATAAAGGCTGCGACCAGTCTATCTTACAATTATCCTTGTTAAGTTTATAGGCAGTTTTTAAGGCTTTTGATGTTGGTTGAATTTCTGTTGAAACTGAATCAGTTTGTATCAGTTTTACAGTGTCAATAACGACTTTACTGCCAATTTCCATAAGTTCGTCATGCAACTCGCCAACAGTAGTTTGATCGCCTATGGTAACAGTTTCGGTTAATATGATCTCACCGGTATCAATTTTTTCGTCAATAAAAAACGTGGTTACGCCAGTTTTGGATTCTCCATTTATAATGGCCCAGTGAATTGGTGCCGCACCTCTGTATTGTGGTAGTAATGATGCATGAAGATTAAAAGTGCCATACTCAGGCATTTGCCATACAACTTTCGGCAACATCCTAAAGGCGACAACTATTTGTAAATTGGCATCGAGACCCTTTAAGGTTTTAACGAAAGTCTCAGATTTTAAATTTTTAGGCTGTAAAATATTTAATTCGTTTTCCAGGGCAAACGTTTTAACAGCAGATGCTCTTAATTTTTGTCCACGACCTGCAGGTCGGTCTGGTGCGGTAATAACACCAACAATATTATAGTTGTTTTCTACTAAGGCCTTTAAAGTTGCTACCGCAAAATCTGGTGTTCCCATAAAAACAATTCTTAAATCGCGAGAGGTTTTCATACTAAGGTATAGGTGTTAATTGATGTGATTTTAATTTTATTTAGTTCTGTTAGCTCAGTTATACTTTGTAATAAAGAGTTCTCAGAGCATTTTAGAAGTTGTAATAATTGGCGCGAAGATAAATCGTCATTTTTTAAGGCGTTAATAATAGCATCAGAAATTGCACTTATTTCTTTACTATCAGTGGCTAAATTTTTCGATTTGCAAACCGAACAGATCCCACAATCCGTTTTCGTTGTTTCTCCAAAATAATTAAGTAATTGGATATTTTTACACCTGGTGTCATTATGGGTATAACTTAAAACGGCTTCGATCTGCTGATGTTTGAGCTGATGCTGCTGCTTTACCGTTTTTATAATAGGGTTTATGGTAATATCATCTTCCCTTGGTTGTAAAAAGGTAATTTCCGAATCTGTGTTTGCCATTTGAAGGGTAATGACTTCATCTTTTTCTAATATTCGTAATTGTTTTATAACCTGCTTTTCTGTTAAATTAGATTTTTGAATAATTAAATTGAGATTAACTTTTGTTTCATAATCAAAAACGCCACCATAAGTTCTTAAGATCGCTTTTACTGTAGCGTTTAGATCCAAGTGCGTTTCTAAATATTGAAATAATGCAGAATTAGTTACAACAATTTGAATTTTAGTTCTAAAATTAAAATTCTGTGTTAGGTTTAATATGGCATTTCTATCTAAAACCAATAAGGCATTATAAGTAATGCTTGCGCTTAATTTATAGGTACTACAAAAGGTTTTAAAGTCGAATTGATGAATGCTATTTTCGCCTTCACCGTAAGATATCTGAAAATAATTACATAATTTATTATAAACCAGTTTAATAAAGTCTATAGATGGTAATGTGCTTAAAAACTGACTTCGCAAACGATCTTCGTCTATTTTCTGTTTTAAGATAAAAGCATAGGCTAGTTCGCCATTTCTGCCGGCACGACCCGCTTCCTGATAATAACTCTCTAAGCTCTCTGGTAAATTAAAATGTATAATGGTTTTGACATTGGCCTTGTCAATGCCCATCCCAAAAGCTGTAGTTGCCACCATGATGTGTTTTTGGTCATTGGTCCACTGTGTGAGTCGGTTTTGCTTTTCTTTATTCGTAATGCCACCATGATAAAACGTAGACGAAAATCCTTTTGAAATTAAATAATTATTGATATCAGTGGTAGCTCTTCTATTGCGAACATAAATAATAGATGATCCTTGGTGTTTATTTAATATACGATGAAGCTGATATAGCTTGTCATCTGTATTAATTACATTGTAAGAAATATTAGGTCTACTAAAGGAGGCTTTATAAATTTTAGGTCCAACAAAGTCTAAATTCTCAACAATATCATTTACAATATCATGCTTTGCCGTTGCTGTTAAGGCGATACAGTTAACATGAGGATGCATCTCTCTTAAAACAGATATATTTTTATAAGCTGGTCTAAAATCATTTCCCCATTGACTAATACAATGCGCTTCATCTACGGCAATGAGATTGACTTTCATTTGCTGGATGCGCTCCTGTACTAAGGATTGTTGTAAACGCTCTGGTGATAGATATAGGAACTTGTAATTTCCGTAAATACAATTATCTAATTGCGTATCTAAATCCTGGTAAGACATACCAGAAGTTAATGCTATAGCCTTTACACCCTTATGTTTTAAGGTGTTAACCTGGTCTCTCATTAATGCAATAAGGGGTGAGACAACTATACAAATTCCGTCCTTTATTAATGCTGGTATTTGAAAGCAAATGGATTTACCGCCTCCAGTTGGTAATAGAGCAAACGTATCCTCATTATCTAAAACCGAACTTATAATTTCCTCTTGTAGTGGTCTAAATGAAGTGTAATTCCAATAACGCTCTAATACTTCTAAAGGATGCATATTATAGATTTAATTGCTCTATAATAAAGTTAGTTCTTTCTTTTATACTTCCAAAAGGAACTTCAATAGGTTTATATCCAAAATTCTGATACGTATGTTCTAAATGATGATAAATTGCTGTGGCTTGTTCAAAAGTCTCAAAACGCTCCGCATCATCCTTAAATATAGCTTTCCAAGGCGGTAGAATAAATACATGATCATAACTATGATTATTGCAAATAGCCTCAAAATCCTTACTTATACTTTGGTTAAAATATGCCATATACGCTAAAACATCTGGTACACCTCGATCATAAAAAGCGAGGGATTTATTTGTCGCTGCTGCCGCTTCAAAGTCTTTTATCCTAAGATTAATAAGCGTCGTATTAAATAATTCCGGATCATTTACTAATGCAATTGGATTAGATCGAGGCTCTGTTATCTCACCTTTATTTTGAGCATCTGCAGTTAGTTTACGAATCACTTCTTCATAACAGGTATATCCTCTTACGTTTAGATCATCTATTATGGCTGTTTTTCCTGTGGCTGGTCCTCCTGTAATTACTATGCGTTTAAGCTTCAAAATTGGCAGTATTTTTGCTGTAAAATTCGTGATAATAAATTAGACAAAAAAATGCGAAGTTAAATGTATCTTTGCTATTGAAATAATTGAACATGGACAGCTCTAAAAAAACAGACGAATTTTACGAAAAACTTAAAGGCCAACTTTATGATACAACCCTTTGGCCATCAGAATATCTTTATAAATTTATTGTTACCACTAAAGGTACAGGAATCAAAGCTATAGAAGACCTTTTTGATGATTTGGGTGCAGTGATTAATACCAATACTTCCAAGAACGGAAAATATACAAGTGTTTCTATTAATGTTAGGATGAAAAACCCTGAGGCTGTAATCGCTAAATATAAAGAAGTAGCAGAAAACGTTGAAGGTGTAATTTCCCTTTAAAAAATTGTTACAGGCAATGTAAATTTTTGTACTTTGCAACAAAACCTAAAGACTACAGGTTTTACTATTTATTTACTACACATTTTATAATTTTGATTGACGATTTAGAATACAACACAGAGCGCGAGCATTTAATAATTCCAGAATATGGACGTCATCTGCAAAAGATGATAAATTACGCTAAAACCCGCGAAACAAAGGAAGAACGTGATAAAGTCGCTAAGGCTATTATTTCCGTAATGGGTAACTTACAACCGCATTTAAGAGATGTTCCAGACTTTCAGCATAAACTATGGGATCAGCTATTTATAATGGCCGATTTTGATATTGATGTAGATGCGCCTTATGGACAGCCTTCAAAAGAAGAAATTCAGGCCAGACCAGAACCATTAAAATACCCTCAGAGTCATCCAAAATATCGTTTTTATGGTAATAATATAAAAACCATGATAGATGTTGCTGTTAGTTGGGATGAAGGCGAATTAAAAGAAGCCCTTACTTATACGATTGCTAATCACATGAAAAAGTGTTTCCTAAATTGGAATAAAGACACTGTAGAGGATGCCGTAATATTCGATCATCTTTACGAACTATCTAATGGTAAAATTAACCTTAAGAATAGTGACGAAGACTTAAGCGACGCCAACAGCCTAATGCGCACCAAGTCTAAGTATGGTGGCAAAAGCAATTCAAACAAAAAAAGTAATAAGAAAAAATATTCCAACAACAGAAAACGTTACTAAAACGTATGGGAACATTTAAAATAGAAGGAGGCCACCAACTTAAAGGTAAAATTCAGCCTCAAGGCGCAAAAAACGAAGCATTACAAATATTATGTGCAGTGCTCTTAACTGCCGATGAAGTTAAAATTGATAATATACCCGATATAATTGATGTTAATAAGCTTATTGCCTTATTAAAAAAATTAGGAGTTAAAGTCAATAAAATAGAAAAAGGATCTTACACGTTTAAGGCAGACGAGGTTAATTTAAAGTATCTGGAATCTGCAGAATTTAAGGAAGATGGCAAAGGCCTTAGAGGTTCTATTATGATTGTTGGTCCGCTTCTTGCTCGCTTTGGTAAAGGTTATATACCGAAACCGGGAGGTGATAAAATTGGTCGCCGTCGATTAGATACCCATTTTGAAGGTTTTATAAATCTTGGTGCACAGTTTCGTTATAATAAAGAAGATTTATTTTACGGCGTAGAGTCAGAGAAACTCAAAGGCACGTATATGCTTTTAGATGAAGCCTCTGTTACTGGAACTGCCAATATTGTAATGGCCGCAGTTCTAGCTGAAGGCACAACAACTATTTATAATGCAGCTTGCGAACCCTATTTACAGCAGCTTTGCAAGATGCTGAATCGTATGGGTGCAAAAATTTCGGGTGTAGGCTCTAATTTGTTAACCATTGAAGGGGTTGATAAACTTGGAGGGACGACACATAGAATGCTGCCTGATATGATTGAAATTGGTAGTTGGATTGGTCTTGCAGCTATGACTAAAAGTGAATTGACCATTACCAATGTAAGTTGGGATGATCTTGGGCAAATTCCTAACGTATTCAGAAAAATAGGTATTACTGTAGAGCGTCGTGGCGATGATATTTTTATACCCGCGCATACGGATGGGTATGAAGTACAAAGCTATATAGATGGTTCTATTTTAACGATATCTGATGCGCCGTGGCCAGGATTTACACCAGACTTGTTAAGTATTATACTTACTGTATTGACGCAAGCCAGAGGGAGTGCAATCGTTCATCAGAAGATGTTTGAAAGCCGTTTGTTCTTTGTGGATAAATTAATAGACATGGGCGCAAAGATTATACTTTGTGATCCGCATAGAGCGACCGTTATTGGTCATGACTTTAAGTCCACTCTAAAGGCAACAACAATGACTTCGCCAGATATTAGAGCCGGTGTGTCTTTATTAATTGCAGCCTTATCTGCTAAAGGAACGTCTACAATACATAATATTGAACAAATTGACAGAGGTTATGAGCACATTGCCAAACGTCTTAGAGCTATTGGTGCTAAAATAGAAAGGGTAGAAGGCAACTAATTAGCTTTTACTAGAATTAATAAAAAAAGCTTCAAGTGTAACTTGAAGCTTTTTTTTGATAAATAGTTATGCTTACTCCATTGCATAGAAAAATTGTTCATTAACAATTTTACCATCATTAACTTCCCAAACGCCAACTTCTTCCATCTGCTGTCTTCCTCTATCCTTAAAGGTAACATCAAAGGTCATTTTTGATGTGAAATGATTTCCGGCAACTACAGGTTCGCCTATGTTTCCGCTGTGAAATTCGTCGACATTGTCTAACCACTCTTTATTTTTCTTCCATACATTTTCCTTTCCAGTTGTAATTTCACCTGGCATACCAGGCATTTCCTTGCTGGTCACATTCTCAGCATACAGTTCATTTACGCATTCTAGGTTTTTACCTTCTGCGCACATTTCTTTCCATTTGTGGGCGACATCTGAAGTATTCATAATCAGTGATTTTAAATTAGTTATCTAAAGTTACCCAATTTATAATGATATCATCATAAAATAATGTTAGGGTTTTTGTATAAAGTAAAAGTCCTGAAGACTAAATCAGGACTTTTAAAATTGTTTTTAGAAATGGTTATTCTGTTCGAGACGCAAAGCGTCTTATAATTTTTAACGTAAAAAAGATAACAATATTGTGTGATTATTACGAAAAACTATAAAAAAATAGAAAAAAATAACTTTTGACGTTAATTAATTGCAGATTTATAGGTGTTTAAACAGCGTTCACGGGCTTCTTTGTGGTCTACCATTTTTTCTGGATACGCTTCAGTTCCGTATTCATCTACCCACGCTTTGATATAATTTTTGTTTTTATCAAATTTGTCTATTTGGGTCGTTGGGTTAAAAATTCTGAAATAAGGTGCTGCATCTACACCAGATCCCGCTACCCATTGCCAATTACCTACATTACTCGCCATTTCATAATCATGTAATTTTTCAGCAAAATAGGCTTCGCCCCAACGCCAATCTATTAATAAATGTTTACATAAAAAACTACCAACTAACATCCTAACTCTATTATGCATAAATCCGGTTTTGTTAAGTTGCCTCATACCTGCATCGACTAATGGGTATCCTGTTTTTCCAGCTTTCCATTTATCGAACTCTTTCTCATTATTCCGCCATTCTATTCTGTCATATTTTGATTTAAAAGACTCATCTTTCGTATTAGGATAATGCCAAAGCACCTGCATAAAGAACTCACGCCAAATAAGTTCCTGCCAGAATGTTTCGTTGTCTTGAGCAATGGCCTTTTTTATCATTTTTCTAACACTCACGGTGCCAAATCGAAGGTGTGGGCCTAAGCGGGAAGTTGCATCTTTTGCAGGATAGTTTCGTGTAGCCTCATAGTCTTGTATTAAGGTCGGCGTAACTTCATAAGGTGCTATCTCTTGCTTTGATGTTTTAAACCCTATGTCCGATAAACTTAAATTTGGAAGCCGTGTATTCTCAATTAAATTATCGAGATAGTCATTCGTGTAATATATTTTGAGATCGTAGTCTTTAAAATTTTCTTTCCACGTCTTCATGTAGGGCGTGTAAACTACATATGGCCCTCCATCTTTTTTAACGACCTCATCTTTTTCGAATATAACTTGATCTTTAAAGGTTTTAAACTCAATATCATTGTCTTTTAACAAGGTCTTAATTTTATCATCACGATCACGAGCATAAGGCTCATAGTCATGATTTGTAAAAACGGTAGCTATATTATGATCTTTAATTAACTGTTTATATATAGTGATGGGTTTTCCGTGATACATAGCTAGGCTACTATTATGCTCATTCTGTAAGGTATCACGCATTTGCTGTAAGGTGTTAAAAATAAAAGTAACGCGTGCGTCATCTTCTGGTAAGTCGTCTAAAATTTCAGAATCAAAAATAAAAATTGGGAGTACAGGATGGTCTCCTTTTAAAGCTTCGTAAAAACCAACGTTATCATCTAATCTCAAGTCTCTTCTAAACCAAAATATATTCACTTTCTTACTCATATCTACCAAATAACGCTTCTAATTTCTTTGTTCTGTAATTAAAAATTTCCTCTAACTTGGGCTTTACTAAAAATGGGTGCACTAATTGCCCTAAAATTCCCATAGGTACTTTATAGTCAATTATATCTTCCATTTCCACACCACCTTCAATTTCTTTAATAAAATGTTTATGATGCCACATGGCATAAGGCCCAAAGCGTTGCTCGTCTACAAAGTACTCATTATCTTTAACATGGGTAATTTCTGTAACCCATTTCGTTTTTATACCTAATACTGGCGTAACGATGTATTGAATGATTTGTCCTGGAAACATTGGCCGATCTGCTCCCGACAAAATATTAAAACCCATATAATCTGGGGTTATGGTTTTAAGGTTTTCTGGACTTGAGAGAAAGTCCCATGCTTGTTTTACAGAAATTGGTAAATTTTGTTTTTTATGAAGGGTATAAATTTTCATGTTATTAGTGTTGTTAGCTCAGTGCAGTCAAAGCTAGTTATTGATTATAATAAAACCATTCAGACTTATGGCTGTGCAAAGCCAAATGATATATGGTAATAAAAGATATCTCAATTTACTTAATTGTTCATCACCAAAACTTATAAATAGGTATGCTATTATTAAGGTTAGCGCTATTAAATTTAAAAGGCCGAGTGAAGTTAATTGTTGATTGAAGAAAACAAAATTCCAACTCACATTAAGAATCAAGGCAAGACTGTAAACAAAAATCAGATGTCTCGATTTTCTAATATAAAACAAGTAAGAAAGGTATATTGAAAAGCATAGCATTATGGCAGTCCAGGCGATACCAAAAATCGGACCTGGTGGTGTCCAAGGCGCTTTATTTAGTGATACGTACCAATCATCGCTAATAGCATCGCCCATTAACCAACTTCCTATTGCTAAACCTCCAAAGTTTAGAATAAAAAACAGAATAAATAATTGGATTTTTTTCAAGTATCTATTTTTTTAATACTTCAATTTGCTCAATCACTTTTTGAGCTTCGGCATATTTTTTATCACTCTTAGCTCTATTGGTCGTAGAGAGTGCGTGCCATTCTGCCATTAGTTTTTCGTATTTCTTTTGAAGCTTTTCCAACTCAGAAGTTTTTTTAAAGAGTCCAAACATAATTTTACTTTAAATATTTTGTAATTCGGGAGCTTGTGGGTCTGGTGATGGAGTAGAAGTAATCTAAAAATTCACCATGTTCATCTACTAAGTACTTTTGGAAGTTCCATTTTACAGTTGAATTTTTTCTGCCATTATAGGTTTTTTTGGTAAGCCATTTATAAAGTTCATGTTGTTTACTGCCTTTAACACTAATTTTTTCAGAAATTAAAAAAGTCACTCCGTAATTCAATTCGCAAAATTCCTTGATTTCGTCAGAATTTCCTGGTTCTTGTTTCCCAAACTGATTACATGGAACACCGATAATTACTAAGTCATCTTTATAGGTGTCTTGAAGTTGCTGTAACGCTCTGTATTGCGGTGTAAATCCACATTTAGAAGCAACATTAACAAACAATATTTTCTTACCTCTGTACTCAGAGAGCTCTATCGGCTGTCCGAGTAAGTTATTAATTTCTATATCATATATAGACTGCGATGCTTTGCTCATAACATTATTGTTAGTTATCGTACATATAGAACTTTGAGTGGGTTCATTTTCTATATTTTAAAAGACACAATACCACAGTCCATCTCAAAAACCTGACCTGACATTGACGCAGCTTTATCAGATAATAAAAATTCTACCATATGAGCTACTTCTTCGGGATGTAAATATTTATTGAGTGGGTGACGCTCAATCATTTTTTCAATCATTCTATCGTTTCGTAACAATTTTGAAGCTAACCCTGTGTCTGTAACTGTAGGTGCAATAGCATTAACTCTTACCGTTGGTGCCAGTTCTGCACCCAATGATTTTGTTAGGCCCTCTATTGCCGACTTAGATGCGGCCACACTAGCGTGGAATGGCATACCTAATTTAGATGCTACTGTACTAAACAGGACTATAGAAGGATTAGTTCCATTTTTTAAAGCTGGTAAATACTTCTGTATGGCTTTTACTGCGCCTAAAACATTGATCTCAAAATCATTCTTAAAATCAGAAATACTTAGCCGATTAAAGGGTTTAAGATTAATGCTCCCTGGACAATACACCAAACCGTCTGCGGAGTCTATGTCTGGTAATTCGTCATTTACAATATCACAATCGTGGTGTATTAAATTACTCGCCGTTTGTTCTGGTGCAGTTCTACTAATATTAACTACTTCTTCATAAGAAGAAAGCAAAGATGTTACAATGGCATTGCCAATACCTTTGCTTCCTCCAATCACTATTAATCTGCTCATTGCTTATGCTGCTGTTAATGGACGTCCTTTAAGCCGTTTTTCTATTTTTTGTTTAATTACTGTTAGGCGTTTCATCAAATCCATAAGTTTAGAATCTTTCTTTTGCTTATATACTTCATTTACACCTAGTATAAGGTCTTTAGCCTCTCTAGCGGCTAGAATTCTGTCGCTTGTTGTTTTAAATGAAAACTTTCTGTTCTCAAATTCAACTGCTTTTTCGATAATATCCATAGCTTAATTGTTTATATAATTCTGTAATTCTACTATTTTCTGTGGCGTATTAAACTCGCCTCCGTAATAAGTTGTAACGGTAGATGAGGTGTCATCTTTAACTCCTCGTGATGAAACACAAAGGTGTTTTGCATCGATTACAACTGCAACGTCCTCAGTCTCTAGGACTTCTTTAAGTTCGTTTGCAATCTGGTTAGTCAATCGTTCCTGTACCTGAGGTCGTTTGGCATAATATTGCACAATTCTATTTAATTTAGAAAGCCCAATAACCTTACCTGAAGATTTGTAAGCAATATGCGCCTTGCCTATGATAGGCACAAAATGATGCTCGCAATTTGAATAAAATGTAATATTCTTTTCTACCAACATCTGGTTATACTGGTATTTGTTTTCGAATAGCGCAATCTTTGGCTTATTTAAAGGATCTAAGCCAGAAAATATTTCTTCAACATACATTTTGGCTACGCGGTCTGGTGTTCCTTGTAGCGAGTCGTCCGTTAAATCTAACCCTAAGACATCCATTATTTCTGAAAATAAAATGGAAATTCGTTGTTTCTTTTCGTCGTTAGACATTTCAAAGGCATTGGCCTTCATCGGTGTGTCTAAATTTGTAAATAAATGGTCGTCGCCGATGTCCTCGTTAGAAAACCCATTAAGCTTGTGACCATTTGATTTGGAAATTGTTTCAGTATTCATAAAATCTTTTTAGGGTGCTGTCTTTAAGTACTCCAAGCTTAAATCAAAGCACGTATTAACGTTTTGAAATAGAGTTATTTGTTATTGTTCTTTGACGTGAACATTTAAACCTGCCTTTGTCAAACGTTCTTTTTTTAATATGTTTTGTTGTTCTCCCTTGAACACGTTTTCTCCACATTCTGAAACTACTTGGTTTCATTTCTCGTCGCATAAGTTCAATGACCTCTTGTTCCTTTAAGTTAAATTGAAAAGTAATTGCTTCAAAAGGTGTTCTGTCTTCCCAGGCCATTTCGATTATACGGTCAATGTCTCTAAGGCCTAATGTCATATCATTTGAGGCATTGCATTTAGCATATCATACTTTACTTTTTCATTTAACAACTTATCAAAGAATTTTTTATTTTCTTTGAATGTTTTACTATTTCTAAAATGAACAAAACGTCCCTGAGCATGAATGCTGGAGCCATTTGTTTTATAAATAACCAGTTGGTAATAAGGTATTACCCAAGTAAAACTCTTAAGACCTTTAGTTATTCTTACTAATATGCCCTTAGATCTTAACTCAATGCTACCATAGTTTATATCTGAAACTAAGTTCATCATACTTTGCATATTAGGACTTACAGCGTCAATAATCATACGTTTAGAGCCTACACCTTTCATTTTCAACTTCTGTACCAAACTAAATGGACCGCCAATTAAATCGGCAATAATTTGCTTGTGTTCAGGATTGTGATGTGTTGTGTTTAAGATCATAACTACGTAAATATACAAAATGTTTAACTTTTAAATATAATAGTTAAACAAAAATTAACAGAGAATTGGCATTTGTTCAAAGCTACCATATAGAGGGCATTTTTAGTGCGTTATTAATTTAAACATGAACGCTATTGCATCAGTCGATATTAAAGGACTAAACTTTCACTAAGCATCCAGAATATTAAAATAGTCTTTCGCAGCTTTGAAATGATCTTCTAACGTCTCTTTTTTCATCCTGTCTAAATTACCCAATAGCATTCCTAGTCTGGGATTTCCTGAAAAGAAATCGCGATGTTTATCCATAAAGGTCCAGAACAAACCATCCCATACGTCCTGCCAATCGCCTTTGGAGTAATTACTCATTTTCATAATATAATTACTACTACTTATATAAGGTTTGGTAGACATAAGACCTCCATCTGCATACAGGCTCATGCCATATACATTAGGTACCATGACCCAGTCGTAGGCATCAATAAATAATTCCATAAACCATTTATAGACCTCGTCCGGATCAAATTCGCAAAGCACCATGAAGTTTCCTAAAATCATTAATCGCTCAATATGGTGGGCATAGCCTGTCTTTAAAACTTTTTTTATGGCATCATCTACCGGTTTAATACCTGTTGTGCCGTCATAAAAAGATGGTGGAATCTGCCGGTCGAAATCCCAGAAATTCTTTGTGCGTTCTACGGAACCCTTTACTTCATACACGCCTCGTATAAACTCCCGCCAGCCTATTATCTGACGCACAAATCCTTCTAAGGAATTTAATGGAACATCGTTTGATTTTGCATAATCAATGGCTTTTTCAATTACTTCAACAGGATTTAGTAGCCCAACATTAATAAGCGGTGATAACAAACTATGATTTAGAAAATGTTCTTCCTTGACAATTGCATCTTCGTAAGTTCCAAAATCGTGAAAACGTTGCTCAAAAAACTGACTTAACCAATCTTGAGACGATTTAAAGTCAATTGGAAAAATTACAAATTCTGATAGTTCGCCATAATGATCACTAAAATTGGCATTGACATAGTCTTCGGCTTCTTCATGATATTTTGTTTTATCCGGAAATTGGATACTTGGTGGCGTCTTATCTTTTGGATATTTCTTTCGATTTTCAGAATCATAAGTCCATTTTCCACCTTCAGGCTCATCAGAAATCATTAAAATATTGCGTTCTTTTCGTTGTTGCTTATAAAATGTAGTTTGAAAAAATTTCTTTTTATTGGGTTTAAAGAACGAAGAGAGTTCTTCTTTTGTGTTTATAAAAAGTGGATTCTCGTACCACTTGATGTCGATATTCTCCGACACTTCATTAATATGTTTTTGGAGCCAATTGTCCGTTGGGTCAATAATGTGGAGCTTCTTAATTCCGTCACCTTTGAGTTTTGGTATAAGTTGTCTGATGTCAGATAGTTCTGAAGTAGCATCAATGTAGTTCGTATTTTTCCCTTTCGCCTTTAAATAATCAGAATAGGCTTTCATTGAAGCCCTATGAAAAGAAATTTTTTGTTTATGAAACTTATAGTGCTTAAAGAATAAGAATTCTTCTATGAGGTAGATATTACAATCTCTATCCAAGATTGGTGAATCTTTGAATAATTGGTGTGGAAATAGGAGTATTGCTTCTTTCAATTTGTATGTTTTTATAGTTATTCTTAAACACCCCTAAAGTTCACTCGAGTCGCCAATTGTTTACAAGCTTATTTTGAGAATTGTCCCCTTGAGGGGACTTTAGGGGTGTTATCAAAATAAACTTGGTTTCAACCAAAGTTTTCTAAACTTAGCATTGGCATCATAACGCTCTGACTGCATCTGCACATTAAATTTTCGATGTCTTGGGTCATTACCAACACCTGCTACATACATCCAATTACCATAATTGCTGTGTACATCATAAT
>JABDKL010000129.1 GCA_013002225.1 Winogradskyella sp. | reverse complement strand
ATAATTTCAGTAATGGAAGTAATAGAAATATTAGGTTATGTTGGAGCATTATTAATAGGGCTGGTGTTAGGTTTGATCGGTGGTGGTGGCTCAATTCTTACCGTGCCAATTTTGGTGTATGCACTTGCACTCAACCCTGTAGTTGCAACAGCTTATTCCCTTTTTGTTGTTGGTGCAACGTCCTTGATAGGTGCGATTAAAAATATGACCAAAGGAATGGTAGACTTTAAGACCGCCATTATCTTTGCAATCCCTGCATTTATAGCAGTATATCTTACACGTGCGTATCTAATTCCTGCTATACCAGAAGAGTTATTTGAAGTTAATGGTTTTATGGTTACAAAGAACCTCTCCATAATGCTATTCTTTGCAATAATAATGCTACTTGCTTCATTTTCAATGATCCGAAATAGGCGAAAAGACACGAATGAAGAATCTGAAGTCACATATAATTACCCTCTTATTATTGTTGAAGGCCTTGTCGTTGGTGCAATTACAGGTATTGTTGGAGCTGGCGGTGGTTTTTTAATAATTCCTGCACTGGTGCTATTTGCAAAGTTGCCAATGAAGAAAGCTGTAGCAACTTCATTGCTAATTATTGCTATTAAATCTCTTATAGGTTTTTTAGGCGATGTACAAAACTTAGATATTGATTGGGTATTTCTATTATCATTTACTGGTATATCTATACTTGGAATATTTTTAGGAATCTGGTTAAATAAATTTATCGACGGTAAAAAACTCAAAAAAGTTTTTGGTTGGTTTGTGCTTATTATGGGAGTTTATATTATATATAAAGAGCTTTCTATGTAACACAGGTTACAAAAACTTAAAAATTTCTTTTATATTTTTATGTAAAATCAAAAATTATGAAAATTAAACAATTTGAATACAAACCCCTTGCACATTACTCTTATGTAATTCTGAGTAAAGATGAAATGGCGGTTATAGACCCAGAGCGAAATCCGGAACAATATTATGCTTTCGCAAAAGCGAATAATGCAAAAATCACTGCTGTAATTGAGACGCATCCACATGCTGACTTTGTGAGTTCTCATCTAGAAATACACAAGCAAACTGGAGCAACTATTTATAATAGTAAAAAATTAGGTGCAGATTATCCTTACACGCCTTTTGATGAAGGTGATCGTATTTTATTAGGTGATGTCGTAATTGACGCCATAAATACGCCCGGGCATTCTCCAGACAGTATTACAATTGTAGCCACAGAAGATGATAAAACAGTTTTATTTACTGGTGATACATTATTTGTTGGAGATGTCGGACGACCCGACCTAAGAGAAAAGTCTGGTAATATGAAGGCTAAGCGCGAAGAGCTTGCAGAAATGATGTACAATACTGTTAATACGAAATTTAAGGAGCTGCCAGATACTGCTGTTGTATATCCTTCTCATGGTGCTGGTTCTCTTTGTGGAAAAAGCATGAGTGATGAGTCTAGCAGTACCTTAGGAGATGAACGTGCAAATAATTGGGCATTTAAAACACAGTCTAAGCAAGAGTTTTTAGATACCATTCTTGAAGGACAACCATTTATACCTTCCTATTTTGGATATAATGTAGATGTAAATAAAAATGGTGCGGAAGATTTAGAGCCTTCTATATCTAAAATTCCTTTTGAAGCATCATCCTCAGCAGATGGACTTATTGTAGATTCCAGGAATGAAAGAGCGTTTAAGGAAGGTCATTTAAAAGGCAGCGTCAATATTCAAGCCAGCTCAGATAATGCACAATTTGAAACTTGGTTAGGTTCTATTATTGAGCCTAAAGAAGCATTCACTCTTGTAATTGATAGTAAAGAAAATAAGGATAAGCTTTTGAACAGAGTTGCAAAAATTGGGTATGAAAAGCAACTCAAAAAATTAATTACAATAGGAGATTCAAATTTGGTAAAAACAGAAAAATTAGATTTGACTCATTTTAAAAATAGCCCTGAGAGCTATACTATAGTAGATATTCGCAATAAAAGTGAGGTAGATGACGGGAAGTTTTTTGAGAGTGCATTGTCGCATCCGTTAAATGAATTGCGGGAAACTGCAAATGATATTCCAACAGATAAGCCAATAGTGGTACATTGTGCGGGCGGTTATCGCAGTGCTGCCGGAAGTAGTATTCTACAGAGAAAGTTAAACGGAGTAACTGTATATGACTTAAGTGATGAAGTTAAACAATTTAAAAACTAAAATATTTATATGAATTGGATTTATGAACCGTGGCCATGGTATATTGCCGGGCCACTTATAGCCTTAGTGATGTTTGTTTTGTTGCTGGTGGGTAAACAATTTGGAATGTCTTCAAATTTAAGAACAGCCTGCGCAGCTATGGGTGGAGGAAAATCTGCAAATTTTTTTAGATTTGATTGGAAAGCTGAGCGTTGGAATTTAATAGTTGTTTTGGGTGCTGTTATTGGTGGTTTTATAGCCTCAAATTATATGAGTAACAATACAGTGGCTATTAATCCAGAAATTGCACAGCAACTTTCTGAAGATTATCAAATTAAGAGCGCAGGGGATAATTATTTACCCCCAGAAATTTTTGCAACTGAAATGTTATCCGATCCATTTATTATCGCGGTGTTGCTAATAGGTGGTTTGTTAGTTGGTTTTGGAGCACGATACGCTGGTGGATGTACTTCTGGTCATGCAATTTCTGGTTTAAGCAATCTGCAAATGCCATCACTTATAGCTGTAATTGGCTTTTTTATTGGTGGTCTGGTAATGATTCATCTAATTTTTCCTTTAATATTTTAAGTCATGAGATACATCACATATTTAGTAGTTGGTATATTTTTCGGTATTGTAATGTTTAAATCTGAAGCTGCTTCTTGGTTTCGTATTTATGAAATGTTCTATTTTGGTAGTTTTCATATGTATGGCATTATTGGATCTGCATTAGTGCTTGGAGTTATTGGGGTGCAAATCATTAAACGAAAAAACATTAAGCCACTAGATGGTAGTAAAATGAGTTTAAATCCTAAAAACAAGGGTTTCTCGCGGTATATGTACGGAGGAATTATTTTTGGTTTGGGATGGGCTTTGTCCGGTGCTTGTCCGGGCCCTATGTATGTTCTTGCAGGTGCAGGTTATGTTTCAATTTTAGTTGTGATATTCGGTGCTTTACTTGGTACCTTTTTATATGGATTAATAAAAGATAAATTACCACATTAATTTCTGAAGTTTTTGACTTAAATACTTGTCGAGACAATATTTTGCGACGAACTGCTAACGCAAATGTGCTTATAGAGCTTCGCATGCTTATTTTTTAGTCAAGTATATTAATTTATCCTAGATATAAGAATGGTCCAGTTAATCAAGCGCATTTTTAGTAATATATACGCGCCAACCAATAATAGCCAACTGAAGTTTAGACGCTTTGCTAAGATCTAATTGCTTTTTACTGTAAGAAGGTAATAGGGCTTTGTTTAATTTGGCGACTGCCTTGAAAATAGTTTTTTTCATTATTGTATATAACAGTGAGAATTTAAGCCTAATATTTCTAAGTGATTATAAAAATAATAAAACTTACTCTAGAACTAAGTTTTATTTATTTTGGTTGCGTTTAATTTAGAATATTGAAAATATTATATCAATAATCAATTTTGCTAATGTCATCATAATCTTTTTGGTTTAATGGTTAATAAATTGGTTTAGTTTTTAACTTGAGTTTTCAATATATATTTTCAAACCAATGTCCTCCAAGCATTTTAATAAAAATCGACCAAACTGAATTTAAATTTATAAGTAAAAATATGGTATTTATTACAATATTTTGTGACTTGTCTATAATGAGGTTATTAATATTAATGTTTTGTTGTCCAAAAGGTTGTTAATTATAACATTTGTAGGGGTTATTTTATGACGATTTGGATTTTGTAGAGCCTATCCGTATTAAAAATGTCATTTTTAGACCAATCTATCTTTTGCAACAGTTTTTCTAAATGATAGGGCTGCCCTCATAAATTAACTGGAGATAAAGCAATCCTTTTCATATTTACTTATTTTAAAATTTATCTTTGTGAAAAAATTATATATGAATAGAATAATTACTCTAGCAATTCTTTTATGTTCTGGAATGCTTTGGTCTCAGGTGCTAATTATAAATGAGATAGATCCTGATTCCCCAAGTACCGATACCGCAGAATTTATTGAACTTAAATCACAAACAGCAAATTTTTCAACAGATGGATATATCTTGGTGTTTTTTAATGGGTCTACCAGTGGTGGTGACTCAAGTTACATGGTAATAGATCTGGCTGGATATACAACCGATAATAATGGGTTATTAGTAATTGGCAGCTCGGGTGTGTCGCCATTTCCACAATTGCTCATTTCTGAAAATGTAATTCAGAATGGGGCAGATGCTGTCGGGATTTATCAGGCATCAGTAAATGATTTTCCAGAAGGGACATTAGCAACTCAGACTAATCTTATTGATGCTATAGTTTATGATACCAACGATGCGGATGATGCCAATTTACTCGCCCTTATGGGAGAAACAACCCAGTATAATGATAATGGTACAAATGCGAACCCTAAGTCCATTCAACGTTTTGTGGATGGTACCGGAAATGAATCTTATTCCACCACTACACCAACTCCTAGAAGAGAAAATGATGGCTCAGGTAGTGCTATAAACCCTATTACTATATCTGTTATTGAAACCCAGTTTGGTGAAGGGGCTTCATTTGATATAACATTCACTGCTGAGACTGTCTTAAGTGAAAATTTAGACTTTTCGGTTAGCTTAGAAAACTTTGGATTTAATACATCCGATTATACAGGTTCTGTAGATCTTACAATTCTTAATGGTGAAACATCAACAAGTACGACTATAAACTTAGTGGATGATGAATTAGATGAAGGTGACGAGGTGCTGGAAATTAGTTTTTTAAATTTGACAGAGCCAATTGTAGCCGGTAATAACAATGTCGAAGTCAGGGTAGTTGATAATGATTTTACTGTTGCAGCTTGGGGAACTCCACTAAATCCTACAATGGGTATGGTAGAAAGTACGCAGCCTAGTGGTTATTATAATAGTTTGGATGGGTTGTCGGATAATGCATTACGACAAGCACTGCAAGACATCATTGCAAACCCTAATATTGTGCGAGCTCAAACCTATGCAGATGTAATTGACATTCTTAAAGCAGCTGACCAGAATCCGGCAAATAGCAATCAGGTTTGGCTTGTATATTCTGAAGAAGGAAGAGCAAAATTAGACTTACAAACTGGCAGTAATAATACTGGAAAATGGAATCGAGAGCACACCTACCCAAGATCTAGAGGTGGATTTTTTGATATTGAGGAAGACGAGATTGCTGATGGTATTGATGTATTTTGGGCTACTAAAGCCGATTCTTTGAGACATGGAAACTCTGATGCACATGCATTGAGAGCTGCCGATGCAGCAGAAAACAGTTCACGTGGAAATCAACATTATGGTCAATATACAGGCCCAACAGGAACTCAGGGTAGTTTTAAAGGTGATGTAGCGCGTAGTGTTTTATATATGGAAATTAGATATAATGGATTAGAAGTAGTTAATGGATATCCTAATACAACCGGTCAACTGGGAGATTTAGCAACTTTGTTAGATTGGCATAGAAATGACCCTCCTGATGATTTTGAAATGAATAGAAACAACGTGGTTTATAATTGGCAGTTTAACAGAAATCCTTTTATTGATCAACCGCTTTTGGTAGAATATATTTGGGGAAACAATGCAGGTGAAACATGGGACCAATCTTTAAGTATTGATGAATTTCAAAATAATAACCGGGTGGTTTTTCCAAACCCAACAGATGGACGACTGTATTTTTCAGAGTTACCAGATCATGCTAAGGTAGAAGTCTATTCTATTGATGGTAAACAAATAAATAGCTTTAAATCGGTGAAGGATTATATAGATTTAGATCTAGCGCCAGGTTTATATATGCTGAAATTGTACAGTAATAATCGAGTAAGTACCCAAAAAATAATTGTGAAGTAGGTGTTTTGCAAAATCGTAAAAAAAGCCAACCTACTTATTTGAGTAGATTGGCTTTTTTTGTTGATTGATTGATGTAAGTAATTAGTCTTGTTTTTTTGTTTTTATAACAACAACACCGTCTTTGCCTTTCTCACCGTGTTTCTCTATTGCCCTTTTACCTTTTAGGATATTGACAGTTTCTATAATTTCTGGTTCTAACTTGTTCAAGTCACCCTTTGTCGACACCTTACCATCAATAATAATAAGAGGGTTCTTACCATCCATGTTAGAGATAAAAATGCTATCCTTTTTATCGTTTTCGTCCATGATAATGACTTTTTCTTCCTCATTATCTGAATCTGTTACCCATACATTTTTATTCTCTTTCTTTATGATGACCTTCTGATTGGTGTTGTGATCCTCATCGACTATAATTTCTATTAACTCATCGTCGTCGTCTCCAGAAATAACTTTTACATTTTTACTTTTTCTAATGACTTTAGTGGTGCCTGCCTTATCGCCATCTTTAATAATAATTTTTTCTACTTTACGTACGCTATCGTTAGTTTTCATTTCCTTGTTCGATGAATCGGAATAAACCTCTTCAGTAATTACATAAACATTGTTTCCACTTCCTGATTTCTGGATTTTATGATCTTTATCTTCGGATTTATATATAAATGTATTTTGATCGTTGACGTCTTCATTATTGCCAATAGATATAGAATTTTTATCAGAGTCAAATACAATTTTGATGGGTTTTATAGCCTCGTCATCTGAACTAATTTGATAATTTGTACTCGATTTGTCTGATTCGGCATCAATCTTAATAGCTATAATCTCACCTTTGTCATTGCGCTTTAATCCTTTTACTTTAACAGTTAACCCAGCTTTCGCCATTTTCTTTTTCATTGATTCCAGCTCTGCGTCGGTTGAATTCTTTGTAATTAATGCAATAACAACTTCAGCAGTATTTGCATTAATGTTCAGACCCTTATAGGGATTGTTTGCTTTTTCCGTATCATTATTCAGTAAAACCTCCTTGGTGTTAAAATTCATTAAAAAAAGTACCAATAGCGGAAGGGTTAGAAGAAATTTGTAATGATTTAATTTGTGTGATTTTGTTTGTTGTAACATGATTATTCGTTTTTTAATTTGTGAATTATAGAAATTGTTTGCAAGTATAAATGTGTGTTTCGGAACACTTGATTTTAATAGTACTAACTGGTAGTTTTTAATACATATGGAATTGTTTTTAGCCTTATCATCTGCTATAAATTCTAAGTTCTGCTGTAGTTCTTTTTTGTATAACCAAATAAAGGGATTAAACCATAAGAGAGCACAGGTAAATTGAACCAATAAAATGTCTATAGAATGCCATTGTCTACCATGCACTTTTTCATGATTTAAAATAGATGTTAGTTCAGTGGCATCAAACATGTTGGGGTTAAACACGATCCACTTAAAAAATGAAAATGGAGGAATGGTTTCAGAAGTTTTAATTAATCTAAACCCATCAATAGTGATAGATTTGTGTTTTTTTAATTGATATCTTATCGAAGTGAGTTCTGTGCACAATCGTCCTAAAAAAAATAAAACGCCAAAACTGTAAAGCCAAATTAAAATTGATATAAAATCATAATTGAGAGTGGCTTGAGCTGCTGCTGGTGTATTAGGTGCTTTGAGTGTTAATAAATTATTAATTGCCATTGGTGAAGACTCAATGTAAATAGGTATTAATACAAACGGAAGGGTGAAGGCTATAGCTATGCCTGATAATAAAAACCAACGATTAGCCTGAAAAAAAGTTTCTTTTTGTAAAAACAATTTATAACAAGCATAGAATATGCAAATTACTGTAGAGGCTTTAATTAGATATTCCATAATTAATCTTGGTTTTCTATAAGTTTAATGATTTCCCTAAGCTCATCCACACTAATTTTTTCTTCCTTAGCAAAAAAGGATACCACGTTCTTATACGAGTTATTAAAATAATTTTCAATAGCTGTATTCATAAATTTGGCTTTATAGTTTTCTTTACTTACTATGGGAAAATACTGATGAGTTTTCCCGTAGGCATTATAACTGACATATCCTTTGTCTTCTAGGTTCCTTATTATTGTAGACAGGGTATTATAGTGAGGCTTGTCTTCTTTTATCTCTGCTAGAACATCCTTAACAAATGCTTTTTCTAGCTTCCATAAAATGTGCATTATTTCCTCTTCCTTATTTGTGAGTTTTTGCATAGAGCTATTTATTTTAATCAAATATAACTAAAAAAGTAGTTAAATAACTACATAAATAGTTATTTAACGAAACTTTTAGTTTTTAGTTAATCTGTTAACGAAAATGTATCTTTGCAACTTTTACTTAATAAGTATTATATTATTAATAGAGGATGAGTGTATTTCTTGTTATAGCTGGGTTAGCTTTATTGGTTGTGGGTGGCGATTTTTTAGTTCGAGCTTCTGTTGGGTTGTCATTTAAACTAAAAATATCAAAATTGGTTATTGGTATGACTGTGGTGTCTTTTGCCACATCTGCTCCAGAATTACTGGTAAGTTTACAGGCGGCTTTAGATGGTGTATCTGATATTGCTTTAGGGAATGTAATAGGGTCGAATATTGCTAATATTGGCTTGGTACTTGGTATAACGGCTATCATTTCTCCTCTTATGGTAGATAAAGACTTTTATAAGCTCAATTGGCCTATGATGATGTTGGTCTCGTTTGCGCTCTATTTCTTTTTAAAGAATGACAATGTGCTTTCGGCAATAGAGGGATTGATACTTTTTGTGGCACTGGTCCTGTTTTTATATATCCTGATTAGAAATTCTAGAAAATTAACCAAAGCAAATTTAGAAGCTGTTGATGAAACATTAGCTCAGGTTTCTAATTTTAAAATTGTAATGTGGTTACTGATAGGAGCGGCAGGTTTATACTTTGGGTCAGAATGGTTGGTAGATGGGGCAAAACAATTGGCTGAAGCTGTAGGTATAAGCGATTATGCGATATCTGTAACAGTTATAGCAATTGGTACGAGTGTACCTGAGTTAGCAGCTTCAGTTATAGCTGCCCTAAAGAAAGAAAAAGCAATTTCGTTAGGAAACCTAATAGGGTCTAATATCTTTAATATAGCATCTGTCTTAGGCTTAACTTCAATTATAAAGCCTATTGTTGTTAATCCCAACACGCCACAAATATTATCAACTAATATTTTTTGGATGATTGTATTCGCTGCGATTTTAATACCATTAATGATTATACCAAAGCGTTTTGAGATAGGAAGATATAAGGGTATGCTTTTGTTTGGCGCTTATATTGTTTTTATTTATTTTTCTTTAAAATAATCATAAAAAAAAGCTTGTAACAGATTACAAGCTTTTTTTTTATTACAAAGAGGATTTAATTCTTAAATGTTAGCACTCTTTACTGTTTTGACAATTCGTCCTGCGATTTTATAAGGATCTCCATTAGAAGCTGGTCTTCTATCTTCTAGCCAGCCTTTCCATCCATTCTCCACGGTAATAATAGGAATACGAATCGAAGCACCTCTATCTGAAACACCATAACTAAAGTCGTCTATAGATGCTGTTTCATGATCACCCGTTAATCGCTGATCGTTAAATTCTCCATAAACGGCAATATGTTCTTTTACTACAGGTCTAAAGGCTTCACATATTTTTTCATAAGTTTCCTTGCTTCCACATGTTCTCAAGGTGGTATTAGAAAAATTAGCATGCATACCAGAGCCGTTCCAATCCATATCTTTTCCTAATGGTTTTGGGTGATATTCTATATAATAACCATATTGCTCAGTAAGACGGTCTAATAAATAACGGGCTATCCAAATTTCGTCACCCGCTTTTTTAGCACCTTTAGCAAATAATTGAAATTCCCATTGGCCGGAAGCTACTTCCTGATTTATACCTTCAAAATTAAGACCAGCTGCAATGCATAAATCTGCATGTTCTTCAACTAGGCCTCTGCCATGAGTATTTTTTCCACCAACAGAGCAGTAATACAATCCTTGTGGTGCTGGGTAACCACCGATAGGAAACCCTAATGGTAATTGAGTTTGCGTATCCATAATAAAATACTCTTGCTCAAATCCAAACCAAAAGTCGTTGTCCTCATCTTCAATTGTTGCTCTTCCATTTGAGACGTGTGGTGTTCCATCTGCATTTAGTACTTCTGTCATTACTAAATAGCCATCTTGTCGCGCTGGGTCTGGATAAATAGCAACGGGCTTTAATAGGCAGTCCGATGAATCTCCGGTAGCTTGCCTTGTAGAGGATCCATCAAAAGACCAGATAGGACAGTCTTCGAGTTTACCACTAAAGTTATCTTCTACTTTAGTTTTACTTCGCATGTTTTGAGTCGGCTTATAACCATCAAGCCATATATACTCTAATTTGGATTTACTCATAGTGTTGTGTTTTAATAAATTCGCATTGCAAATATTGTTATTTTTTTCATTCGGTCAAAAAATAGAGGGTATTTTAGATAAAAGGTTATTAATAGTTGTTAACAGCCCTATTTTTTTAAGGGGGTGTGATCGATAAATTAAAAAATTGTATTTTTGTGGCCTAAAAACAAAAATATGTCAACATTAAGATTTCACGCAGTAATAGAATCATTAAATAGAAAGCCGATTAAGATCAAAGAGTCTAAACGACGTTCTGAAGTTTTTGGCTCAAATGTTTTTAACGAAGCGGCTATGCGTCAGTATCTTACCAAAACAGCATTAAAAAGTGTTATGGAAGCTATTGATAAAGGTTCGAAGATAGATCGATTAGTTGCAGACCATATTTCTACAGGCATGAAAGAATGGGCAATTTCTAAAGGAGCTACACATTATACACATTGGTTTCAACCGTTAACAGGGGCTACAGCAGAGAAACATGATGCGTTTTTTGAAACAATAGGTGATGGCTTAGCTATTGAAAAGTTTGGAGGAGGTCAACTAGTGCAGCAAGAGCCAGATGCTTCCAGTTTTCCAAATGGCGGAATAAGAAATACATTTGAAGCCAGAGGATATACAGCTTGGGATCCGACTTCGCCTGCGTTTATATATGGTACTACATTATGTATTCCTACAGTTTTTGTTGCCTATACTGGTGAAGCACTAGATTACAAAACACCATTATTAAGAGCGTTACAGGCTGTTGATAACGCTGCAGTTTCTGTATGTAAATATTTTGATAAGAACGTAAAAAAGGTAAATGCCTCATTAGGATGGGAGCAAGAGTACTTTTTAATAGATAGTACATTGGCAGCATCCAGACCAGATATAATGCTGACAGGACGTACACTTTTGGGGCATTCACCAGCAAAGGGTCAGCAATTAGATGATCATTATTTTGGGACAATTCCTAATCGTGCAATGGCTTATATGCGAGATCTTGAAAATGAGTGTATGTTGCTGGGAATACCTGTAAAAACAAGACATAACGAAGTTGCTCCGAACCAGTTTGAGTTGGCTCCGATTTTTGAAGAGGCCAATTTAGCTGTAGATCACAACTCTTTGTTAATGGATGTTATGCAAAAAGTTGCAGCTCGACATAACTTTAAAGTGCTAATGCACGAAAAGCCTTTTGCAGGAGTTAATGGCTCTGGTAAACATAATAATTGGAGTTTAAGCACAGATACCGGAGTTAATTTATTATCACCAGGCAAAACACCAATGAGCAATCTCCAGTTTTTAACCTTTTTTATTAATACGATAAAAGCTGTACAGACCCATGAGGAATTATTAAGAGCAGCTATTGCATCTGCAAGTAATGATCATCGATTAGGTGCTAATGAAGCGCCTCCAGCGATTATTTCAGTTTTTATTGGAGCACAGTTAACTAAGGTTTTACAGGAGTTGGAGACAGTGACCAAAGGAAAGTTATCTCCAAAAGAAAAAACAGATTTAAAGCTGAATGTTGTTGGAAAAATTCCAGAAATATTACTTGATAATACAGATAGAAATAGAACATCTCCGTTTGCCTTTACTGGTAACAAATTTGAGTTTAGAGCTGTTGGCTCTACGGCAAACTGTGCTAACCCTATGACAGTCTTAAATACGATAGTGGCAAAGCAGCTTATTGATTTTAAGGCAGAGGTTGATCAGCTTATTGATAAGAAAGAAATGAAAAAAGATGATGCTATATTCAATGTTTTGCGGGAATATATTAAAACATCTAAAGCAATATTGTTTGAAGGCAATGGGTACAGTGAGGAGTGGGAAAAGGAAGCGAAAAAAAGAGGATTGAGTAATAATAAAACAACACCAGAAGCTCTTAAAGTTAAGGTGTCTAAATCTTCTGTTGCCTTATTTGAGGACTTGGGAGTGATGAATAAGGTTGAATCCGAGGCGCGATACGAAATCGAAATGGAGGAATATATCCTACATATTCAGATAGAAAGCCGCGTTATTGGTGACATAGCTAGAAATCACGTAGTGCCAACTGCTGTAAGGTATCAAAACATACTTATTGACAATGTAACTGGATTAAAATCTATTTACGGCGATGGATTTAAAACTTACGCTAAAGAACAATTGTCTCTTATAGAACAAATATCGCAGCATATTGAAGCTATAAACTCTTTGGTGACGAAGATGACAGAGGCAAGGAAAACTTATAATAATGAAACAGATCTCGAACAAAAAGCAAATGGATACTGTAAAAAAGTCAAACCTTTGTTTGAGGAGATTAGATACCATTGTGATAAATTAGAACTTACAATAGATGATGAATTATGGCCTTTAACTAAATACAGAGAGCTTTTGTTCACAAAATAACTAATTATAGCTTAAACGTACGTGAGATTACGTACATAAAAATCAGTTCACCTGTAGTAAGAATGTCGTTTGTCGATAACAAATGTCAAATTGTCGAAAAGTTCCTTTTTTTGCCTAAAAAACTGACTATGCGCAAGGTATCAACGCGATTATTTAGTATTTTTGTAATGCTATTAATCAATATATGTTATAATGAAAAAGTTACTATTAAGTGTAGCTATTCTTGTTGGCGCCACCTTGATTTTATCTCAGGATAAATCAGAGGATTTAAACAAGGTTACAAAAGATGATATCGTAAACATGCAGTCTAAGCTACAGGCAGATTCCTAATAAAATTTTTATAAATCATATAAAAAAGATAAAATCCTATCTAGGGTTTTATCTTTTTTTGTTGCTATTATTTATTTACTATATTGCAATCCCCTTATTTCTCTAAGAGTTTAGCTATAGTTATTTTAATAGTAACTTTATGATTTTAATATATAGATGGTTAACTCTATGGGGATTGAGTTTACTTTTTACATTTAGTGTTGCTTACTCACAGGAAACTCGAGATTATGATGAGTTGGATGCAATGGACTCCAATCAAGAGTACGAGCTCAAGACAAAATTTTCACAACTTGTTTTTTTTGAATACCGTGGTACAAATATTTTTGAAGTTGCGGGTGGAGCTGCGACTTTAGTTGGTGCGCCGCAGGATACCGATTACAGCTTTTATTTTAAATTAGGTTTTAAAAGAAGTTTTACAGATAACTTATTCCTTGGTGTTTCCTATAATAACTATAAGTTGGCCTATGGTACAACGGAGCAAAGTCTTAATTCTTTTGATTTTAATCTTGAAGTTTTTGTGCTGCCTTACGAAAAATTTTCACCTTTTGTATATGGAGGTTTTGGATATAATGCTAATGACGATTATAGCGCAAGTGCGGTTAAGGTGCAAGGTGGTTTTGGTGCAGAATTTATAGTAACCGATAAACTTGGATTAAAACTTTTTGCAGAATATAATTATAGTCTTGATGACGAAATTGATTTTTTAATTATTGATCAAGAAGATGACTCTTTCTTGCGCGTGGGATTGGGAGTTAATATTTATTTTGGGGGAGATAATCAAAAAGAAAAGCGCCTAGAGCGGATTCCCACACAAATTAAATCTAACCCTATAATAGAGAATTAATCAACACAATTCTTACTTTTGTATTATCATTCATAATAATCTTCCATGAGTAATTCGGTGAGCAAAAGATATGCACAAAGGGGTGTTTCAGCCTCCAAAGAGGATGTGCACAATGCTATAAAAAATATTGATAAAGGCTTATTTCCAAAGGCGTTTTGTAAGATTGTGCCAGATTACCTAACTAATGATGAAGAGTATTGTTTAATCATGCATGCAGATGGAGCTGGTACAAAATCTTCCTTAGCGTATATGTACTGGAAAGAAACAGGAGATATTTCTGTATGGAACGGCATAGCTCAAGACGCTCTTATTATGAATATCGACGACCTACTTTGTGTTGGAGCTACAGATAATATTTTGTTGTCTTCAACGATTGGAAGAAATAAAAACCTGATTCCAGGAGAGGTCATTTCACAAATTATTAATGGTACTGAGGAACTTATTGACGACTTAAGGTCCTTTGGTGTTTCCATCCATTCTACAGGTGGAGAAACTGCAGATGTAGGTGATTTGGTAAGAACCATTATAGTAGATTCTACTGTAACCGCTCGTATTAAACGCAAAGATGTTATTGACAACGCAAATATTGCTGTCGGCGATGTTATTGTAGGATTAGAGTCATTTGGAAAAGCAACTTATGAGACTGAATACAACGGCGGTATGGGCAGTAATGGCTTAACCTCTGCTAGACATGATGTGTTCTCAAAATATCTGGCAGAGAAATATCCAGAAAGTTATGATGCTGCTGTACCGGAAGAGTTAGTATATTCAGGGGCGGTTAAATTAACAGATGCTGTTAAAAATGCACCTCTCGATGCAGGGAAGTTAGTGTTATCACCAACCCGGACTTATGCCCCAATTATTAAGGCTATTCTTAACAAATTTAAAAGTGATTCTATTCACGGTATGGTGCATTGCAGTGGTGGTGCACAAACTAAAATTTTACATTTTATAGAAGACTTACATATTGTAAAAGATAACATGTTCGACATGCCACCTTTATTTCAACTTATTCAGGAACAATCTAAAACAGATTGGAAAGAAATGTATCAGGTTTTTAATTGTGGCCACAGAATGGAATTATATGTTAAACCTGAGATTGCAGAAGACATAATAAAGATATCCAAATCGTTTAATGTAAATGCTCAAATTATAGGAAAAGTAGAGGATTCTGAGACTAAAAAATTAACGATTAAAAGCGAATATGGTACATTTGAGTATTAAATCAGTTATATTGTAACACTATAATTATGCTAATTAATAATGTTAAAGAAAATTTTAATAATTCTTACCTCAATATTATTAATTGCAAACTTTTACGTTATTAGTGAATGCACTACCCATGACAGAAGAGTAATTAATTTAATTTCTATAATTTGTTATTTCTTAGTCTTTTTAGGTTTTGGAGGCGCTAAAAAAATTCTCCTTCTATACAGCATACTTGCATTTCTGGGAACAGATTATCTGCTTATTTATTACGATACCAATGAGGTGGTAACCAAGGTAATTCCAGTTCTTAAAATTAGTGCTTACTTTCTTCTAACAGTTAGTGTGTTCGAAAAGGTAAAATTATTAAATAATAAATCATCTATAATTATTGGCTTCTTGGTAATAATTGCACTTAATGTGTTGTGGATGTTTAATTTAATATGGAAATCTTCTGAAAAATTTAATGACAATTTTGAAATCGTATTGCATTTGCTCTATGGTTTAATTATGGTGTGGATGTGTACTATAGCAATAAACTGTTATATGAGATTTAAGACGACCAAATCACTTTTTTTCTTATTATTTATTCTAGGTGTAATACTATCAGATGCTAGCTGGTTTCTCGCATATTACTTTGATATAAAATTCTTCTTTTACATTTATACAATATTGTATTTTATAGGTTTAGCTTATATGGTTAGGTATGCAGATAGTACTGGAAACAAGGATGATGCTTTCCTGTCTGTTTCTTAATATTTAAACAACTGATAATTTATCTAAGGCTATTGTATACGATTAAGATATTTTCTAAGTTGTAGACTTTATATAAATCCTTTGATAAGAAGTAGAAAAGTGCATGTTAGGGTACTGTCTAACAGAAATATAATACCAAAGAATTTAAAATTAGAAACGCCACTAATTTTATAAAAATTAAGACGTTGTCTCAATTTTCTGTCACTGAGCATTATCCAGAGCAAAAACACCAAAAAAAGTTTAGTGCAGAGGGCTAAAATCAATTCAGGGTTTATGACGGTTATAGCCAAGGTGACTAAAAACGACCATAAAGCCAACGATTTGTAATAGTTTAGTATAGATGCTACTTGCTTTCGCATATAATCTTAAACGTAAAATCTAAAAAAAATATTTTCTTAAGTATCAAAGAAATTTTCTAATCCTAAAAATCCATAAAATATTGTACTTTTGAAATTCAATTTTAGATGATAAATGTTAGAGAAATTACAAATTGTAAAACAACGGTTTGATGAGGTTAATGACCTTATAATTCAGCCTGATATAATTGCAGATCAGCAACGCTATATAAAGCTTAGTAAAGAATACAAAGATTTAAAACAAGTTGTAGACAAAGGAAGTGTTTATAAAGAGATTTTAGAAAATATTTCGGAAGCTGAACAACTTATCGCTAATAGCCAAGATCCAGAAATGGTAGAAATGGCTAATATGCAGTTAGAGGAAGCGAAGGAAGCGCTTCCAAAACTGGAAGATGAGATACGATACATGCTTATTCCAAAGGATCCCGACGATGCTAAAAACATTGTTGTAGAAGTAAGGGCAGGTACTGGTGGTGACGAGGCAAGCATATTTGCAGGTGATTTGTTTAGGATGTACTCTAAATATTGTAGTGATAAAGGGTGGAAAGTTGATGTGGTAAGTACAAGTGAAGGTACTTCTGGTGGATTTAAAGAAATTATTTTTGAAGTCTCTGGAGAAGACGTTTACGGAACTATGAAGTTCGAAGCAGGAGTGCATCGCGTACAACGTGTGCCACAAACTGAAACACAGGGACGTGTGCATACAAGTGCGGCAACCGTAATGGTATTGCCAGAGGCAGAGGATATAGATTTTGAACTTGATATGACTGAAGTTCGTATTGAGCGTACAACCTCTACTGGTCCTGGTGGGCAGTCGGTAAATACCACTTATTCCGCAATTAAATTACACCATGAGCCAACTGGGATGATTGTAAGTTGTCAGGACCAAAAATCATCACACAAAAACCTGGAAAAAGCATTAAAGGTATTACGTACCCGCTTATATGATATAGAGTTAGAAAAGCAGCGAGCAGCCGACTCCGAAAAACGTAAAAGTATGGTGAGTTCCGGAGACAGAAGTGCTAAAATTAGAACCTATAACTATCCGCAAGGACGCGTTACAGATCATAGGATTGGACTAACACTTTATGATCTATCTAATATTATTAACGGTGATATACAAAAAATAATTGACGAGTTAATGTTAGCCGAAAACACAGAGTTGTTAAAGGCAAACGACGACGTTATTTAAATCCAAGCCTCTTACTGAGGCTTTTTTTATACCATGACAACAGCAGAGCTAATTTCACAAATCAAAAAAAAACAATCATTTCTTTGTATAGGTTTAGATGTCGATTTAGACAAAATACCAAAACACTTGTTACAAGAAGAAGACCCAATCTTCGCTTTTAATAAAGCAATTATAGATGCTACACATCACCTTTGTGTGGCTTACAAACCTAACACAGCATTCTACGAAGCTTATGGTATAAAAGGTTGGCAAGCATTGCTAAAAACAATTAACTATCTCAACGAAAACTATTCTGAGATTTATACGATAGCAGATGCAAAACGTGGCGATATAGGTAATACCAGTACTATGTACGCCAAAGCTTTTTTTGATGATTTAGGTTTTGACAGCGTTACCGTTGCGCCTTATATGGGTCAAGATTCTGTAGAACCTTTTTTAGCTTTTGAAAATAAACACACCATACTTTTAGCACTAACTTCTAATAAAGGAGCTTTTGATTTTCAGACTAAAACTCTAGACGGTATAGAGCTGTACAAACAAGTTTTAGAGACTTCTAAGTCCTGGAAGAATTCTAAAAATCTAATGTATGTTGTGGGTGCTACAAAAGCTGAGTTTCTAGGAGATATTCGTAAAATAATTCCAGATAGTTTTTTACTAGTGCCTGGAGTAGGTGCTCAAGGAGGAAACCTTCAAGACGTTTGTAAGTATGGCATGAATAAATCCGTTGGGTTATTAATAAATTCTTCTAGAGGTATTATATATGCATCACAAGAGAACGATTTTGCAGAAGCTGCTGCCCAAAAGGCTGAAGAATTAAAGTTGCAAATGGCAGAATTATTAAGTTGAAAGCATCCGTGTTCAATCTCAATTTTTTATGAATAAGCTTAAAGCTGTGACCACGACTTAAAAAAAAGATGAAAGACCAACTCAATAGAAAACTTCAACTCAAAGAATCACCAAAGCGAATAGTATCTTTAGTACCCTCGCAAACCGAATTGCTGGTAGATTTAGGTTTAGAGATCTCTATAGTAGGCGTTACTAAATTCTGTGTACACCCAACACATCTTAGAATGTCTAAAGCTGTTGTAGGTGGTACAAAACAGATTAGTATCGCTAAAATAAAAGCACTTAAGCCAGATATTATTCTTTGTAATAAAGAAGAGAATACTAAAGAAATTATTGAAAGTTTAAAGGATATTGCTCCAATCCATATTAGTGACATTTATAATATTGAAGATTGTTTTGAATTAATTAAAATGTATGGAGAGATTTTCAGTGTAGAAGCTGAGGCTTCAGACTTAATTAAAACAATTAAAAATGAGCGTGAAGTTTTTCAACTTCAATTTCAACATAAAAAGAAATTAAAAGTCGCTTACTTTATCTGGAAAAAACCTTGGATGGTTGCTGCTTCAGATAACTTTATTAATACCATGCTTAAAGAAGCTGGTTTTGTTAACGTGTTTGAAACCGAAAAAAGGTATCCCGAAATTAAGTTAGACGATTCTAATTTGAAAAACGCAGATGTTATCTTTCTTTCTAGCGAACCCTTTCCGTTTAAAGATAATCATGTTTTAGAGCTGCAATCTAAGTTTCCAGAAAAGGCAATAACAATTGTGGATGGCGAAATGTTTTCGTGGTATGGAAGTCGGTTGTTAAAGTCCTATGTTTACTTTAAAAACCTTCAACACTAAATACAAAAAAGTCGATACCTAACTACAAATACCGACTTTCTAACTAACTTTCCTAATCTTTAAAAGATAAATTGAACTTAACTTTTGCTATGCAAAGATGCGGACATTTTTAGAACTAAATGTTATGTTAATATTAGCTTATAATTAAATGTAGTTTAATAAATTAGAGGTAAACCTTCAAATTATGAAAACTCAATTAACGCTAATAGCTACTTTAATGTTTATGGTTTTTATAACCGCTCAAACTAATAGTTGCGCTTGTTGTACAGAAAATCATTCGGAGTTTGATTTTTGGATTGGAACTTGGGAGGTAACAAACCCTAACGGAAGTAAGGCGGGTGAAAATGTTATTGAGAAAACGCAAGGCAACTGTATGCTACAAGAAAATTGGACCAGTGCAACACCTGGATTTACAGGGACAAGTAGTAATTTCTATAACTCAAAAACGAACCAGTGGGAGCAGCTTTGGATTGATAGCTCAGGAAACGCATTACATCTTAAAGGTAAAAAAGTCGGTAACCAAATGATTCTTAGAACAAGTGATGAAAAAAATGCCGAAGGCAAAAACTACTATCATCAAATTACATGGACGGATAATGAAGATGGAAGCGTACGTCAATTATGGGAGACTATAACTGAAGGCGCGCAAACAGTTATAGCTTTTGATGGACTTTACAAAAAAGTAGAGTAATATTAATCTTGTAGCGCAAACACTTTCTTTAACAAATCTGTAGTACGGGAAGAGACTTTATTTCTAATTACTTTTTCTTCGACCGCTATCATGGTATAAACCCCTTTAAGAGCTTCATTGGTTACATAATCAGTCAAATTGGTGTTTACATCTGTTGTTAAGGGTAGGTTGTTATATTTGGTAATAAGGTTTGTCCAAATTTGATCAGCACCGACTTTACTAAATGAATTATCTATCACGGGCTTAAATTTATTGTATAATTCTGTTTGCGTTTTCGAAGTGAGATATAATGTAGCCGCATTATCTTCACCAAGTAATATAGTTCTAGCATCGTTAAAAGTAATGTTTTTGACAGCATTAATAAAAATTGGTGTTGCTTCTTTTACTGCGTCTTCTGCAGCTCTATTAAGAAGTTTTAAGCCTTCATCTGCAAGACTGCTCAATCCTACACTTCTGAGCGTATTATCTACTTTTTGTAATTCTTCAGGTAATAATATTTTAACTAATTCATTTTTAAAGAATCCGTCTTTTTGAGTAAGTTTAGTAACTTGTTTGTCTATGCCAAAATCTAAAGCCTGTTTTAACCCTAAAGCTATATCACCATTGCTAATTACACCACCTTGCGGTAATTGATTAACCACGTCTTGTAGTTCTGCACAGGCCGTTAAATTAAGAACGATAAGTAGGGCAAATATTCTTTTAATCATCACAATTGGTTTTTATATTTAACAAAGATAAATTTTTAAAGATGAAATTATTTCAAGCAGCTCTTCTTATAACGTATTTAACATTTTTCAATTGTGATTTTTCAAAAGACAATCCGGTTCAAGAAATAGAGCTAGAAAGTACTTCAATATCCAAACAATATATAACAGTTTTAGGTATAGCGCAAGATGCAGGATATCCTCAAATTAATTGCGAAAAACCGTGTTGTAATGAGTATTATAAAGGCAATGAAACTAAAAAACTGGTAGCCTGTCTGGGCCTTGTAGATCTTAATTCTAAGAAAAAATTTTTATTTGATGCGACACCAGATATTAAGGAACAGGTACAAGCTCTAAAGGACCAACATCTTGATAATAACAAGGTAATAGATGGTATTTTCTTAACTCACGCTCATATTGGTCATTATACAGGGTTAATTAACTTGGGTCGAGAAGCTCTAGGTGGAGAAAAAATTCCTGTATATGCTATGCCAAGAATGAAAACTTTTTTAGAAAATAATGGACCCTGGAGTCAACTGGTGCATTTGAACAATATTGATGTAAAACCACTAACAACTGATTCAATAATACAATTAACACAATCTCTCAAAATTACACCAATACTGGTACCTCATAGAGACGAATATTCTGAAACAGTAGGCTTTAAGATTTCAGGTAACAATAAATCAGCTTTATTCATTCCAGATATTGATAAATGGGACAACTGGGAAAGAGATATCATCGAAGAAGTGAAAAAAGTGGATTATGCATTCTTAGATGCCTCTTTTTTTAGAGACGGCGAACTGGATCGTGATATGAGTAAAATTCCTCACCCCTTCACAACTCAAACCACTACGCTATTTGAGAAGGAATCAATTGCTGTTAAAAATAAGATATTTTTTATCCATTTTAATCATACCAATCCAACTATTAGAGATAATCATCCTCTTAAGGACAGTATTCAGAATTTAGGGTTTAGGTTTGCCAAACAAGGCAATATTTATGAATTATAAGACTTAAAGAATTCCTAACTATTCCACGTTATTTTTGAAAATTCCGTAAATTTGCCACTCTTAAAAGATAGAATTTTACGAATGGAACAAGTAGCACCCTACAAACCAAAACATAAAGTACGAATAGTAACAGCGGCCTCATTATTTGACGGGCACGATGCTGCCATTAACATAATGCGCCGAATCATTCAATCTACAGGAGTAGAAGTGATTCATTTAGGGCATGACAGAAGTGTTGAAGAGGTAGTAAATACGGCAATACAAGAAGATGCAAATGCTATTGCTATGACCTCTTACCAAGGTGGTCATAATGAGTATTTTAAGTATATGTATGACTTGCTTAAGGAAAAAGGAGCAGGTCATATCAAAATCTTCGGTGGAGGAGGAGGTGTCATACTACCAGAAGAAATTAAAGAATTAATGGATTATGGAATTACCAGAATCTATTCTCCTGATGATGGTAGAGAATTAGGATTACAAGGGATGATCAATGATTTGGTAGAGCAATCAGATTATGCCATTGGTGATTCATTAAATGGCGAGGTTAACACGCTTAATGAAAAAAATCCTAAAGCAATAGCTCGAGTGATCTCGGCTGCCGAAAATTTTCCTGAGGTTGCTAAGGATGCTTTAAATACTATTCACAATAAAAATAAAATTTCAAAAACTCCAGTTCTTGGGATAACAGGTACAGGTGGTGCAGGTAAATCGTCTTTAGTAGATGAATTGGTAAGACGATTTTTAATCGATTTTCCGGATAAAACAGTGGGATTAATTTCTGTTGATCCCTCAAAACGAAAAACGGGAGGCGCGCTTCTTGGAGATAGAATTAGAATGAATGCCATTAACTCACCACGAGTTTATATGCGTAGCTTGGCCACACGTCAATCTAACTTAGCATTATCTAAGTATGTTAATGAAGCTATTGAAGTATTAAAGGCAGCAGAATACGATTTAATTATTTTAGAAACTTCTGGTATTGGTCAATCAGATACTGAAATTATAGAACATAGCGATGTTGCATTGTATGTAATGACACCAGAATTTGGAGCAGCCACACAATTAGAAAAAATTGACATGCTCGATTTTGCTGACTTGGTAGCCATTAATAAATTCGATAAACGTGGTTCCCTAGATGCCTTACGCGATGTTAAAAAGCAATACATGCGCAATAACAACCTTTGGGATGTGCCGCAAGATGAGTTGCCAGTGTATGGAACGATTGCATCACAGTTTAATGACCCAGGGATGAATACGCTTTACAAAGCGATTATGGATAAACTGGTTGAAAAGGCCGAATCTCAACTAAAATCTACATTTGAGATCTCCAAGGAGATGAGCGAAAAGATTTTTGTAATTCCGCCAAGTAGAACGCGTTATTTGTCTGAAATTGCAGAGAATAACAGAGCTTATGATAAAACGGCTAATGAGCAGGTTGAGGTCGCTCAAAAGCTTTACGGAATTTATAAAACATTAGAATCTGTAGCTGAGGTCACTCCTGAATTAGATAAAACAGGTATTAGCGATACTATATTTAATAATGCTAATGTTGATAACAAGGATTTTGTCAAATTACTTATCGGTGAATTCGACCGTGTTAAATTAAACTTAGATCCCTATAACTGGGAGGTAATCACTGGTTGGGATGAAAAAGTAAACAGGTATAAAAATCCTATTTACTCTTTTAAAGTAAGAGACAAGGAAATAAAAATAGAGACACATACAGAGTCACTTTCCCATACCCAAATACCTAAAGTAGCCTTGCCAAAGTATCAGGCATGGGGCGATATTTTAAGATGGTGTTTACAAGAAAATGTACCTGGTGAGTTTCCATATACATCTGGACTTTATCCTTTTAAACGCACAGGCGAAGATCCAGCAAGAATGTTTGCAGGTGAAGGAGGTCCGGAACGTACAAATCGACGTTTTCATTATGTTAGTGCAGGTCTGCCAGCAAAACGATTGTCAACTGCTTTTGATAGTGTAACGCTTTATGGAAATGATCCGGATTTAAGACCAGATATATATGGAAAAATCGGAAATGCAGGAGTGTCTATATGTTGTTTAGATGATGCTAAGAAATTATATTCCGGTTTCGATTTAGCCCATGTAATGACATCGGTTAGTATGACCATTAACGGACCAGCACCAATGTTACTGGGCTTTTTTATGAATGCCGCTATAGACCAGCAATGCGAGTTGTACATTAAGGAAAATGGCTTAGAAAAGGAGGTTGAAGAGAAAATAAAGACAATTTATAAAGGTAAGGAGCGACCAATTTACAACGGTGAATTACCAGAAGGAAATAATGGATTAGGGTTAATGTTATTGGGTGTTACAGGCGACCAGGTTTTACCTGCGGATGTGTATGCCGAAATTAAAAAGAATACCATTGCCCAAGTAAGAGGTACTGTTCAGGCCGATATTTTAAAAGAAGATCAGGCTCAAAATACCTGTATCTTTTCAACAGAATTTGCCTTGCGATTAATGGGAGATGTACAGGAGTATTTTATTGAGAATAACGTTCGTAATTTTTATTCGGTTTCAATTTCAGGGTATCACATTGCGGAGGCTGGAGCAAATCCTATCACCCAGTTAGCGCTGACCTTATCAAATGGATTTACATATGTAGAATACTACTTAAGTAGAGGTATGGACATTAATAAATTTGGTCCTAATTTATCGTTTTTCTTTTCCAATGGAATTGATCCAGAATACGCTGTAATCGGCCGTGTTGCCAGAAAAATCTGGGCAAAAGCCATGAAGCATAAATATGGAGCTAATGCCAGAGCACAAATGCTTAAATACCATATTCAAACTTCCGGTCGAAGTTTACACGCACAGGAAATTGATTTTAATGATATACGCACAACGCTTCAGGCGTTATATGCTATTTACGATAACTGTAACTCACTGCATACCAATGCGTACGATGAAGCCATTACAACACCAACGGAAGAATCTGTAAGACGCGCAATGGCCATTCAGTTAATTATTAATAAAGAGTTAGGATTAGCTAAAAATGAAAATCCGATACAAGGGTCTTTTATAATCGAAGAGTTAACGGATTTGGTGGAAGAGGCTGTACTCGCTGAATTTGATAGAATTACAGAAAGAGGTGGGGTATTAGGTGCTATGGAAACGATGTATCAACGTAGTAAAATACAAGAAGAAAGTTTGTATTATGAGACGTTAAAGCATAATGGTGATTTTCCTATAATAGGAGTGAACACTTTCCTTAGCAGTAAAGGATCGCCGACTGTAATTCCTAAAGAAGTTATTAGAGCTACTGAAGAAGAAAAGCAATTTCAAATTAAAATATTAGAAAACCTTCATGATGCTCATGATACAGAAGAATTATTAAAAGAGCTACAACAAAAGGCGGTAAATAACGAAAATATTTTTGAGGCTTTAATGGATGTTTGTAAGGTGTGTTCTTTGGGGCAGATAACGTCGGCTTTATTCGAAGTTGGAGGACAGTATAGACGAAACATGTAAGCAGAGAATTACATGTTGCTTAATTACAATAAGTTGGTAAGCGCTCATGCTGAGCAGTGCCGATGTATCTCTTAGCTTTAAAAATTCTCTTAAAGGAAATTAGAGATAATCGTTTTTATAAACCAGATGTATCCAGAAAAAACACACAATAATGTCTTTTAAAAAACTTCATCCTTTATTAAAGAAATCATTGGGAGAGCATGGATTTGAAACGTCAAATCCGTTTCAGAAAAAAGTATTACCTATACTAAAGGGAGGCGCTGATGCTTATATTATCGCTCCAAAAAATAGTGGTAAAACAACAGCGCTTATTATTGCTATTATCCATAAATTAAATGCAATTGCCTATGAGGATTCTCCAAGGGCCATAGTAGTGGTAAAGAATAAAGTCGACGCATTAGCATTAAAGGAAGAATTTGAAAGATTTATTAAGCATACAGATTTAAGGGTCTATGCGTTGTATGATGAATACGATATTGAAAAACAAAAGGAAGAGGTGTATTTTGGACAAGATATAGTTATTGCTACACCTGCACGATTGAGTAAGCTGTATTTTTTAAACGGGATTCATTTAGGAGAAATTCAGTTTTTTGCCATAGAAGATGCTGACTACTTAGGCCGAAACAATGCCTATAATCACATATTAAGATTATCTGAAAGTTTAAATAAATGTCAGTATGTAATAAGTGCAGATGAAATGAATTCTAAAATTCAGAATTACCGAAACTCATTTATGAGTAATGCACATATAATAAAGGCTAAATAGCTTACTATAAAGTCATCATCCAGTGACGTTGTAGTTTTCTAAATTTTCGCAACTCGTAACGCAGTATTGGTAGATAGTCTCTACCATTACTATTGGCCAGTTCTAACCGTTTGCAATTCTTGTATAACTTCTGGGTTAATTGGTCTAAACTTTTTAGGTGTTTATGCTTTTTATCCGAAAATCGCTCACGTTCTGCATTGATAATTTCCGGGGCAAGGTTAGTAGATTGTTGTATGATGTCTCCCGAAAAATAAATATTATTGTCTTCAGTTCCGTTTTCTTGTAAATACATCAAATCATCATTAATATAGGTTGATATACTTCGCGAAAGCATAATAATATCCATAGCCTTTTTATAAATAGGCAGTTCAAATAAGTAGGATGGAATATTATAATTCATTTTTGATAGCAATGAACACGAAATTAAGAAGTAGTTTGCATATTTAACTTTAATATTTAAGGTAAAATTGTATATTTACTTTAAAATGGTAGTTAATTTTGGTTAAAAATATTAAATGAGTATTGATGATTTAAATTGGAAGATTCTAAAGTGTCTCCAACAGAATTCGCGTATGTCTAATTCAGAAATTAGCAGACGTGTGGGGATTAGTTCACCTGCAGTTGGTGAACGTATAAAAAAAATGGAGGATGCAGAAATTATACAAGGCTATACCACCTTTGTTTCTCCTTTTGAGGCAGGTTATCAGCTCAAAGCATTAATTACTTTACGTGCGTTTATGGGCATGCTTAAACCGTTTTTAGAAAAAGTAAAAACCTATGATGAAGTTGTTAATTGCTACCGAATAACTGGTAATGAAAACATTGTAATGGAAGTGGTTCTAAAAAATCAAAAACATTTAGAATCTTTTATAGATCAACTAATAATTTATGGTGAGACTAAAACACAAATTGTCTTGTCTCACGTTGTAAAACACAGCGAAGTAAAACCTTTAAATAAAAAATCTAATTTTTAACACCAGGTTGTTTTAGTTGCCAGTTGGTTTTTGACTTTTCGGCATCCACCATTTTTTTAACATCTGCTAATAATTGTTTAGCGTCATATATGATGCCATCTTTAATAGTGTATTTTACACCACCAACTCTAGCCACTTCATTTGCTTCTGTGAGCTTAATAGCTCCTGTGCCGTAAAGGACCTTTAGGTTTTTCAATGGATTTTCTTCAACTATTACAAAATCGGCTAATTTGCCAATTTGGATACTCCCAATTTTAGAATCCCAACCCAATGCTTCTGCTCCGTTCAACGTTGCTGATCTAATAACTTCCAACGGATGAAATCCTGCTTCGCGCAATAATTCTAGTTCTCTAATATAGGCAAAGCCATAAAGTTGGTATATAAACCCAGAATCAGAACCAGCAGTTACTCGTCCACCGCGATTTTTATACTCATTAATAAAGGTCATCCATAGCTTATAATTCTTTTTCCATTCTATTTCTTGTTCTGTACCCCAATTATGCCAGTAACTACCGTGACTTACCATACTGGGTTCATAAAATTTCCAAAGCGAAGGGAGGGTGTAATCATCGTGCCACTCTGCGCGTCTAGCCCGATGTAAATCTCTACTGGCTTCATAGATATTAAAGGTAGGGTCTAGCGTAAAATCTAAAGCCAATAGCTCATTCATTACTGCATTCCAATGGTCAGAATAGGGTTCTGCAGCTTGTTGCCATAGTTTACCGGCTTCTTCGAAGCGGTGTTGTTCATTCTGATAATTATAGTCTAAAGGGTAATTTTGGACCGTTCTATCCTCGAACAAAGCTTCTGGTAAACCATACCAATGCTCCATTGACGTAAGGCCTGCTCTTGCTGAATGTAGAACATTCCAACGTGCCACACTTAATTGTGCATGATGACAAGCCGAACCAAGACCTAACTTTTTATTTTCATCCAGGGCAGCGGCCATAATTTCTGGTTCTGCACCAAAAAATTTAATGCCATCTGCCCCATGTTTTGCATTAGCTCTTACCCATTCACGGGCTTTCTCTGGAGTTGTAATGGGTGTGTCATTTAAAGGGTTAAATGATTTTGTGGTTTGGCCAAAACCAGTATAGGAAAAAATTCGTGGTGCAATAATTTCGTTTCGCTCACTTTTCTTTTTTAGGTCCAGCGTCCAATCAATACTTCTGCCACTTGGCTCTCTAACGGTAGTGATGCCATGTGC
>JABDKL010000093.1 GCA_013002225.1 Winogradskyella sp. | reverse complement strand
CCTTTACAATTAATGTTAGATGTTTCTACATCACTAGGTAAGCCAGACTGGTTCATTTTGCCAAGTACAACAATTGGTATTAGAGGTACCTGGCGCTCATTAAATGAGTTTTCTCCAAGATATTCACCAAATGCGGCTCCTGAATTTGGTCAACCACCAGTAAGTACGGTTGGTTTTCCTAACGGAGAAGAATGGGAAATTAGAACTTATGTACACATCAACATCGGCAAATAAAAATAAATATGAAAACTATAACGACTTATAATTTAAAAATCAACCTAATGCTAAGTCTTGTGCTTTTATTAGCATTTGGTTGTGAAAGAGATTTATCGGATGATGCTGTTGAAGCAACATTCCCTAGAAATGGAGATGTTTTTTTAGATACATTTAGTGGTGGTTTAGATTACTTTCCATTTGGCGATTCTTATTTCGAGGCGTTTACCGTAGATACAGAAACTGTTTTTGATGGCGAAGCTTCTATGAGATTTGATGTTCCTAATGTTGGCGATCCGGATGGCGCTTATGCAGGCGCAATTTTCAGAACAAGTTCAGGGAGAGATTTAAGTGGTTTTGATGCGCTCACATTTTGGGCTAAGGGTACCCGAGGAGGAACAATTAATGAAATTGGTTTTGGTCAGGACTTTGAAGAAAATAAATTTCTGGTCAGTACCAGTTATCAACTCACAACAAATTGGAGAAAATATGTCATTCCAATACCAGATCCTTCAAAATTAACTGAAGAGACTGGCCTATTTTGGTATGCAGAAGGTCCAGAAAACGGAGAAGGCTATACATTTTGGGTTGATGAATTACAATTTGAAAACCTGGGAACTATAGCACAACCTAGACCTGTAATTCTTAACGGTCAGGATCTAACTGAGCAAACTTTTATTGGCTCATCTCGAACCATAAACGGTTTACAGCAAACGTTTAATTTAGCATCAGGAATTGATAAAACAGTTAACGCAGCACCTTCGTATTTTGAGTTTTCATCTTCTAATACATCTGTAGCAACTGTAGATGACCTAGGTAGGGTCACAATTACAGGTGCTGGTACAGCGGTAATTACAGCTTCTTTGGGCGGTGTTGATGCCGAAGGCTCATTAACTTTAGAATCCTTAGGTGAATTTACCTCTGCGCCAACTCCTACAAGATCACCAGAGAACGTCATATCTGTTTTCAGTGATGCCTATACAAATGTTCCAGTTGATTATTACAATGGTTTCTTTGCACCATTTCAAACAACACAAGGTGGTGCTCCACCATTAAATATTTCTGGAGACATGGTTATAAACTATACAGACTTAAATTTTGTTGGGATAGGAACATTTTTAAATGTTGCTCCTCTTGATCTTACTCAAATGACACATATTCATGTAGATATAAATGTACAGGAGGCTATCGATCCAGGTGATTTTATTAGATTAGAAATTCTCAATGGAGTGCAAACCTCTAACGAGATTTCTGGAACCACAACGATTCCAGCATCACAATTAACTAGCAATGGTTGGGCAAGTTTCGATATACCATTATCTAATTTTACAGGATTATCATCAAGAGATGAAGTAGGTCTATTATTTTTTGTGAGCGATGCTACCATTTCAAATATTTATGTCGACAATATTTATTATTACAAGGAAGTTCTAGATCCTACACCTAATGTAGATGATTCTGCAGCAACTTCAGTGACCTTTCCAGTAGGTTTCGAATCCACCTCCTTAACTTATAATGTTTTTGGTTTTGAAGGTGCAGTCCCGGCAATAGTACCTAATCCGGATCCGACAGGAATTAATCCAACAGCAACAGTAATGGAGTCATTAAAGTCCAATGGTGCGCAATTCTTTGCGGGTAACGTACTTGATTTAGATGGCCCAATCGATTTTTCTACATCTCAAAAAGTAAGAGTAAAGGTTTGGTCGCCAAAAGCAAATATTCCAATAAGACTTGCTTTAGAAACCGCAGGTGGAGGTAACCAGGTTTTTGTAGATGATACAGTAACGTCAAGTAATGAATGGGAAGAATTAGAATTTGATTTTAGCGGTGTATTTAATCCAGCCATCGATTATGAAAGAGTTATTATTTTCTTCGAATTTATTGATGGATTGGCAGGAGATGGATCAACTTATTATTGTGATGATTTACAAATTCTGAATTAATAATTGAACAAGAAAATTGAAATATTATGAAAGGTTACAATAAAATAAAACTACTTTTTTTAAGTATAATTTTGGTTGCATTTGCATCCATTTTACTAATTAGTTGCGCTACTGACGAGACTCAGGTGGTAACAAATTTTGAAAACCTAATCATGGCGGATGAATTTAGTACACCTGGAACATTAGATCCTAATTTATGGAGTTACGAAATAGGTGATGGTACCGCTCAAGGTATACCAGGCTGGGGGAATAATGAATTGGAATACTATACCGATCGGCCAGAAAATGCTATAGTAGAAGACGGAATGCTTAAAATTATAGCAAGACAAGAATCCTTTGAAGGTTTTAATTACACGTCTGCCAGAATATTAACAAAAGGGAAATTTGAACAAACCTATGGTCGTTTTGAAGCTCGTATTAAACTACCTTGGGGACAAGGTATCTGGCCGGCATTTTGGTTGCTGGGAGATGATTCTAACGGAACAGTAGTATGGCCACAAATTGGTGAGATTGATATTATGGAGAATAGAGGTCAGGAACCTACCTTAATCAATGGTACCGTTCACGGGCCTGGATATTCAGCAGGCGAGTCTATTACAAAAGCTTATGAATTAGAGGGTGATCGATTTGATACGGACTTTCACATTTTTGGTATTGAATGGGGAGAAAACTATATTAATTTTTATGTAGATGACGTCTTATATAACCAAATAACTCCAGATGATGTGCCAGGAGAATGGGTGTTTAATCATGACTTTTATATTATTATGAATGTAGCCGTTGGCGGTAATTATGTAGGTCCACCAAGTGCGCAAACCGTTTTCCCACAAGAAATGCTTGTGGATTACGTAAGAGTATATTCTGCAAATTAATCTCAAATTACCATTTCGTATAAAATTAAAACTTAATGGTTTTCAGCTTTAAAAATCAAGAAAAATTAACGACAAACTTTGAAACAAAAAACTAAAAACAACAAGGACGTTGCGCTAAAACAAGTAACGATAGGAAATGAGGCATTTTTTCAAATTTCTAATTCAGACAAAATGCGTCCGTTTTTTATGAGTATCGTAAGCGATTCTAATCATTGGATGTTCATTTCGAGCAATGGTGGTTTAACTGCGGGTCGTAAAAATGCAGAGTATGCCTTGTTTCCCTATTATTCAGACGATAAAATTTCTGAGTCATCAGAAATAACTGGCTCCAAATCCATTTTTCAAATTAGAAGGAATGGTGAAAAATTTATCTGGGAACCATTTTCTATTCGATTTCAAAATAAATACAATACCCGATGTAATCTTTATAAAAGTATCTACGGTAATTCTATCATTTTTGAAGAAGAAAATCTGGATCTAGAGCTTACATATAGATATCAATGGAGTTCGAGTAATACTTATGGTTTCGTAAAAAAATCGACGCTATATAATTTGTCAGAAGCAAACGTTGAAGTAAATGCCTTAGATGGTATACAGAATGTATTACCGTATGGTGTAAGTAGTGCCTTGCAAAATGCAAGTAGTAATTTGGTGGATGCCTATAAGCGTACCGAATTAATAGAGGAAACCGGGATAGGTATATTTGCTCTGAGTGCTATTATTGTGGATAAAGCGGAACCAAGTGAGGCTTTAAAAGCAAATATAGCCTGGTCAATAGGCTTAAATAAGCCAATGTATGTGTTGTCATCTCTTCAACTAGATGATTTTAGAGCGTTTAAAAGTCTAAAGCAGGAAACTGATGTTAAAGCAGAGAAAGGCGCTTATTTTGTTAATGCTACTTTCGAATTAGTGCCAAAATCAGACAAAGAATGGAGAATCATTGCCAATGTAAACCAAGATCATTCAGATATTGCTCAAATTTCTAATGCTATTAGACAGGACAACGATCTACTCGATATCCTTAATGAAGATATTAAGAATGGTACAAATAGATTAATTGAATTGACCGCATCTTCAGACGGGTTACAATTAACATCAGATAGTTTTAAAGACACGCGTCATTTTTCTAATACGCTTTTTAATATTATGAGAGGCGGTATTTTTGATGATGGTTATAGAATTGAGAAATGGGATTTTAAAGAGTATCTGGAAAATGCCAACAAAACAGTATTTGAGCGACAGAAGGATGTGGTTAATAAGGCTTCCGAAGTCTTTACACTAGGAGATCTAAAAGAAATGGCAAACTCAAGTGAAGACAAAGATTTTAAGCGTCTGTGTTTGGAGTATATGCCTTTAAAGTTTAGTCGTAGACATGGCGACCCAAGTCGTCCGTGGAATAAGTTTTCAATTAACACACGCAGTGAAATTGATGGGTCTAAAATCTTGGATTACGAAGGTAATTGGCGAGATATATTTCAGAATTGGGAAGCCTTGGCACTTTCTTTCCCGGAGTTTATCGAAAGTATGATTCATAAGTTTCTAAATGCCACTACCTTTGATGGTTACAATCCGTATCGAGTTACAAAAGGTGGTTTTGACTGGGAAATTATAGAGCCAGATGATCCTTGGTCATATATTGGATATTGGGGAGACCATCAAATTATTTATTTACTTAAGTTTTTAGAGTTTATAGAGGAATATGAGCCAGGTAATCTAACCGAGCTTTTTAATAAGGAAGTGTTCGTGTACGCCAACGTACCGTACAGAATAAAAGCATATAAGGATTTATTAAATAATCCTAAAGATACTATTGAATTTGATGAAGAAGCAGATAAGAAGATTAGGGCTCAGAGAGAAGCACTTGGTGCAGATGGTGCCTTATTACACTATGCAAATGGTGATGTTGTTAGAGCGAACTTTATAGAAAAAATACTAGCAACAATTTTAGCTAAACTTTCCAATTTTATACCAGAAGGAGGTATTTGGATGAACACCCAACGTCCCGAATGGAATGATGCCAATAACGCCTTAGTAGGTAATGGTGTTTCCATGGTGACCTTATATTATTTGAGACGGTTTTTAAACTTTCTTGATAAAGTATTCAATACAACCTCAATTGAAAATGTTGAAGTGTCTAATGAATTAGCTGATTTTTTCATAGCAATTAAATCTACACTTCAAGATTACGAAAGCACATTAAAGGGAGCAATAACTAATAGTGTAAGAAAAGAAATATTAGATGGTTTAGGTACAGCAGGAAGTGAGTATCGAGAAAATGTGTACTTAAATTCGTTTTCTGGCGATAAAACGCTTGTTGATCTTAGTGATCTTAAACAATTTACAAAATCAGCACTCAGCTATTTAGAGCATTCAATTGAAGCAAACAAACGTAACGATAACCTGTACCACGCTTACAATCTAATGACTGTCGAGGAAGATGATGCAGTTTCAATTCAGTATTTAGACGAAATGTTAGAAGGTCAAGTGGCCGTATTAAGTTCGGGGTATTTGTCTTCAAGAGAAAATTTAGAAGTCTTAGATGGTTTAAAGGAAAGCAGCTTATTTAGAGAAGATCAATACAGCTATATTTTGTATCCCTACAAAAACCTAAAAGGTTTTATGGAAAGAAATACAATTCCTAAAGAAGAGATTGAGCAGTCTAAACTTTTAGTAAAACTAGTAGAGGATGGCAACACTCAGATTGTCTATAAAGATGTTAATGGCAACTATCATTTTAATGGTAATTTTAAGAACGCTAATGATTTAAAGATTGCACTAGTTAATTTAAAAGAAACAAAATATGAGGCCTTAATAGAAAATAATAAACCAAAAATTCTTCAAACATTTGAGAGTGTATTTAATCATAAGGCCTTCACCGGTAGATCTGGGACATTCTATGGTTATGAAGGATTAGGCTCCATATACTGGCATATGGTTTCTAAACTTTCGCTTGCAGTAATGGAATGCTGTCAAAAAGCAATTAAAGAGAATGCGTCTAATGAGGTCATAGGGAGGTTATTAGAGCATTATTATGAAATAAATGAAGGAATTGGCGTGCATAAATCACCGGAATTATATGGTGCTTTCCCAACCGACCCTTATTCGCATACACCAGCCGGAAAAGGTGCTCAGCAACCAGGCATGACAGGGCAGGTTAAAGAAGATATTCTTAGTCGTTTCGGAGAATTGGGTGTTTTTATTAAGGAAGGACAACTCGTATTTAACCCTAACATGTTGAGAAAAGAGGAGTTTCTTTCAGAGTCAGATACATTCAATTATATTAATGTGTCAGGACATACTTCAAAAATAGCCTTGAAAAAAGATGAATTAGCATTTACACTTTTCCAGGTTCCTATAGTTTATAGGATAGCAAATGATAATAGTACCGAAGTGCACTTAAAAGATACGTCTATCAAAAAAAATGAGAGATTGGAGTTAGAACAGTCTATAAGTAATAAACTATTTCACAGGTCGGGAGATGTTGAAGTGATTAGAGTTTGTATTAATGAAACTCTTTTAAAGTAAGATAAATGATTTTGAAGAAATACATAGTAATAAGTTTAGTTCTAGCGCTATGTGTGACAGTATCTTGTAACGAAATCAAAAAAGATGAACCATCTAAAACTCAAAAAATAAAAGAAGTGACAGCTAAGGATATATTAGGAAACCCGGATTATTTGGCAATTTCGTATGGTGGTTATCGAGAAAAATCAAGAGATGTGCAACCAACTATAGAAGAGTTAAAAGACGATTTAAAAATCTTATCTGCCATGGGAGTTAAGGTAGTGAGGACTTATAATGTGCAACTCATGCAAGCTCCAAATCTTTTAAAAGCTATAAGAGAATTAAAAGAGCAGGATCCAACTTTTGAAATGTATGTTATGTTGGGTGCCTGGATAGATTGTTTAAATGCATGGACCGATCAACCAGTAAATCATGAAGTAGAGAGTCCAAACAATGCGGCTGAAATAGAAAGGGCTGTTAATTTGGCAAAAATATATCCAGACATTGTAAAGATGGTTGCGGTGGGTAACGAAGCAATGGTAAGATGGGCAACAAGCTATTTTGTACGTCCGAGAGTAATATTAAAATGGGTTAATCACCTACAGGCATTGAAAAAAAATGGAGAATTGCCTAAGGACTTATGGATTACTAGCTCAGACGATTTCGCATCGTGGGGTGGAGGAGATAACAGCTACAGAACTGAAAATTTAGAAAAGCTCATTAAAGCGGTAGATTTTATTTCAATGCATACCTATCCTATGCATAACACGCATTATAATCCACAGTTTTGGCTCGTGCCAGAATCAGAATATGGCTTATCAGAAAAGGAGAAAATAGAATCGGCAATGCTGAGAGCAAAGGACTTTGCAAGGTCTCAATACAATGAAGTTAAAGCCTATGTAGATAGTTTAGGTTTAGAAAAACCAGTGCATATAGGCGAAACAGGTTGGGCAACAGTTTCAAACGGGTTTTATGGAAAAACAGGCTCTAGAGCATCAGACGAGTACAAATCTGGTCGTTATTATAAATTAATTAGAGACTGGACCAATAAGGAAAATATTTCTTGTTTTTATTTTGAAGCGTTCGACGAGCAGTGGAAAGATGCGGAAAATCCCGGTGGCTCAGAGAATCATTTTGGACTTATAAACTTAAATAGTCAGGCTAAGTATGCGATTTGGGATTTGGTAGATAAAGGTAAGTTTAAAGGCTTAACCCGGAATGGAAAACCAATTACTAAAACCTACAATGGCAATAAGGAAGAGTTGCTTGAGGACGTGTTAGCCCCTCCAGTTAAATTATAGACCTATGGAAAATTTTAAAAAATCAATTCTATTAATTTTAGTTATTATTTTAATGAGTACCTGTTCAAAGCAAAAAGAATTATTAAATGTAGAGGTTTTTGAAACATCGGCGAGCGGAAATCAATTAACTAAAATTACAAAGTTTTCATCTACAGATTCGGTCTCTACAATAGAACTTCAACCAAATAAAAAATTTCAAACAATCACTGGTTTTGGTGGCTCCTTTACGGAGTCTTCAGCTTACCTGTTAAACCGTCTAAGTCTTAAAAATCGGGATACAATTATACAGGCTTATTTCAGTGATGAAGGAGCACGGTATTCCTTAACAAGAACGCATGTTGCGTCTTGTGATTTTTCTTTAAATAATTATACATATGCTCCGGTTCCAAACGATATGGAGCTTGCCAATTTTACAATAGAGGAAGACAGAGATGATTTAATACCAATGATAAAAAATGCGATGGCGGCTTCTAAAGATGGGTTTAAAATCATTGCGTCACCATGGACAGCGCCACCATGGATGAAAGATAATAAAGCGTATGTCGGTGGAAAACTACTACCAGAATATTACGATGTATTTGCCTTGTACTTTGCAAAATATCTTGATGCGTATAAATCAGAAGGAATTGACATTTGGGGTTTAACACCAGTTAATGAACCGCATGGCAATGGCAATAATTGGGAAAGCATGCATTTTAATCCTGAAGAGGAGACCGATTTTGTCAAAAATCATCTGGGTCCAAAACTTGAAGCAGACAATAAAGGTAGTGTAAACATTTTAGGTTATGACCAAAACAGAGCAGGTTTAAAAGAATGGGTAGATGAAATGTTTAAAAATGAAGAAACATCAAAGTACTATGCTGGGACCGCCATTCATTGGTATGAAAGTACTTATGACTATTTTCCGAATGCCTTACAATATGCTCATAATAAAGCACCCGATAAATACCTGATTGAAACGGAAGGTTGTGTAGATTCTGAAATTCCTAAATGGAAAGATGATACTTGGTATTGGAAAAAAGAGGCAACAGACTGGGGTTGGGATTGGGCGTCAGAGGAGAACAAACATTTACATCCAAAGTATTCACCTGTAAACCGGTATGCTAGAGATATAATAGGTTGTCTTAATAACTGGGTAGATGGATGGGTAGATTGGGATATGGTTTTAAATCGACAAGGTGGTCCTAACTGGTTTGAAAACTGGTGTGTTGCTCCCGTTATAGTAGATGAGAATGCAGATGAGGTTTATTTTACACCACTCTATTTTGTAATGACGCACTTTAGTAGATATATACGACCAGGCGCAGAGATAATTGGAGTGGACAAAACTGATAATGACCTGATGGTTACAGCCGCAAAAAACTCAGATGGGAGTATTGTAATTGTTGTTTTTAATGAGGGTACGGATCATAAGGCCTTTAATCTATTATATAATGATAAAACAAAACCACTCTCTATACAACCACAAGCGTTGCAAACTATTGTACTAACTAACTAAATTTACAACAAATTATGTCTTATGTAAAAGTTGCTAAAAGAGATAAAGTACCATATGGTCAAAAGGCCGCTTTCGGCGCAGGTCATTTTATTCTCAATATCTTACCGGGAACACTTGGGGTTTTTATTCAGTTTTTTTTGCTAACAGCATGGGGAGTAGATCCTTTATGGGCAGGGCTTTTGGGAGGGCTACCTAGAATATTCGATGCGCTTACAGACCCAATAATGGGTTTTATTTCTGATAACACTACGTCGCGATGGGGAAGAAGAAGACCTTATATATTTATAGGTGCCATAATTAGTGGTGTTCTTTTCTTTTTAATGTGGCAGCTTGATGATAATGCCTCTCAAACTTATATCATTTGGCATGTTATGGTGCTTCAAATATTGTTTTTGATTGGTAATACCATGTTTGCTACTCCATTGGTTGGACTTGGATATGAAATGACTTCAGATTATAACGAGCGAACTCGACTCATGGCGTTTTCTAATACAATGGGGCAGATCGCTTGGATGATTGTCCCATGGCTCTATGTTATTATTCCAGACTCTAATACATTTAATACCCAAACAGAAGGGGTAAGAACTATGGCCTTGATTGTAGGTGCTATGTGTGTTTTTTTTGGTGTGCTTCCTGCTCTATTTTGTAAGGGTATTGACTCGGCACACATGGCTAATAGGAAAGCCATTAATTTTAAAACACTGGCCAATAACATGAAAGATTTGTTCACAGGAATTAAACAGGTTTCAAAAAACAAACCTTTTATGAAATTATGTGGTGCAACTTTTTTAGTCTTCAATGGCTTTCAGTTAGTGGCAGCATTTGGAGTGTTTATTATTGTTTTTTATATGTATAGTGGTAGTTATGAAGTAGCAGGAACATGGCCTGCCTGGTTTAATACTATTAATGCAATAATTACAGCATTTATTGTAATTCCTATTATATCAAGAATGTCCAATAGAATTGGAAAAAAGAATGCCTTTATAGTGTCAACGGTTTTATCGATCATTGGGTATATTTTGAAATGGTGGGGCTTTGATAAAGAACTAAATTCAAAGTTTAATGATACTACTTTGGGCGAAAGTTTAACATCTGGTGTAGGCTCAATTTTTAGTCACTTAAACCCTGTGCTTAATGATATTGGAATGTCTTGGTTTACTATAAATCCAGATAATGAAATTCCATGGCTAATATTTGTGCCAATTCCACTATTTGCATTTGGAATGGGAGGGTTGTTTACCTTAATGATGTCTATGACAGCCGATGTTTGTGATTTAGACGAATTAGAAAACGGAATGCCTAGGAAGGAAGGGACTTTTGGAGCTATTTATTGGTGGATGGTGAAACTGGGTCAAGCAATAGCCTTGGTATTGGGTGGATTAATCTTAAAGGTAGTAGGATTTGATCCTAATATTACGGAACAATCCTTAGAAACGATGAATAGGCTTAGGGTTGCTGATATATTAATACCATCACTTACTGCAGCACTCGCCGTTTGGGTAATGTGGAAATATAGTCTGACTGAAGCAAAGGCAAGAGGCATAAAGGAAGAACTTGTTAAAAGAAGAGGTGAATTGTAATTAAATTAAAATTATAAAATGTCATACAGAGAAGAATTTTATTATAAAAACAAAGGCTATAGTCAAATTACAACCCAAGGATTAGACCTGTCGAAATATAAAAATAAAGACCTAAAACATCTCTGGCGCAAAACCATAGAAGACGGATTTCACGGAATTTGTTTTAGTATGTATGAAGATGGCCAGGAGCCAGGCGATGATATTAGTTTCGAGCAAGTCGAGCGACGAGTTAAAATTCTTAAACCATATGTGGAAGCTATCAGGTCTTTTTCGTGTATCGAAGGGAATGAGCACGTTCCTGTGGCTGCCAAAAAACAGGGATTAAAAACACTTGTTGGTGCATGGTTAAGTGATGATAAGGAAGATAATGAAAAAGAATTAAAGGGTCTAATAGATTTGGCTAAGGCTGGTCATGTAGATGTTGCAGCAGTCGGAAATGAAGTGCTATATCGTGATGATTTATCATTAGAAGAATTGTTAGGATATATTAAACGTGTTAAAGAAGCTCTAGAAGGATTAGATATTCCGGTTGGCTATGTCGATGCGTATTATGAGTTTTCACGTCATCCAGAATTGGTTAAAAATACAGACATCATATTAGCCAACTTATACCCTTATTGGGAAGGTTGCCCAATCGAATATGCCTTAGGGCATATGCAAGCTATGTATGGTCAGGTTGTAGATGCTGCACAGAATAAACCTATTATTATCACCGAAACGGGTTGGCCGAGTGAAGGCGGAAGTCTTAAGGGTGCGGAAGCTGGTGATACAGCTGCTATAAAATATTTTGTCGATGCTATAAGTTGGACTAAAGAAAACGACATCCCCATTTTTTATTTTTCTTCATTTGATGAATCCTGGAAAACAGGAGACGAAGGCGATGTCGGTGCTTTTTGGGGTCTTTGGAATAAGAACGAAAAGTTAAAATATTAATTTATAACTACAAGTTATTATTCTTTAACACATACAGGTTTATAGAATTGCTAAATCTTCACTAAATTGATTGAAAATTTTTTAATTAAAATGAATAGAACTCAACTACCATACTTAGCTACGCTAATTGTTATATCTCTATTTTGTAGTTGTAATGAAGGGGTAAAAAGAGACTTATACCCTCAGGAATTGGTAGCAGGATTTAATTTGCTATCAAAAGAGCAAACGGGTATAGACTTTAAAAATACAATTAACGAGTCTACATTTTTTAATCATTATTATTACAGTCAGATTTATGTGGGCTCTGGTGTTGCTATTGGAGATATTAATAATGATGGGCTTCCTGATGTGTTTTTTGGTGGAAATCAAGTTGCCGACCGACTGTATTTAAACAAAGGAGATTTAAAATTTGAGGATATTACTAAGACCTCTAAGGTGGCTAAAAACTCGGGCTGGACTTGGGGTGTTACCATGGCAGATGTCAATGCAGACGGTTATTTAGATATATATGTAAGCAGAAATGGTAATTCTGAAAAAACAGAAGATAGAAGAAATCAACTTTATATAAACAATCAGGATTTAACATTTACAGAATCTGCTCAAAAATATGGATTAGCAGATGTGGGATTCTCAACGCAAGCGGCCTTTTTTGATATGGACAATGACGGCGATTTAGATATGTATCAGGTCAATCAGGTAGCGGATAAAAAACTGTTATTGCTTAATAAGATACCGAGAGACCAATTCAAGTTTTTTAGAGACCATTTGTATAGGAACGACAACGGCAAATTTGTAGATGTCTCTGAAAAGTCAGGCATAACTAGAGATGTAGCCTACGGACTTAGCGTAAATGCAACTGATTTTAATGGAGATGGCTGGATGGACCTATACATCGCTAATGATTATGCCGAGCCTGATTTTATGTACTACAATAACGGAGATGGCACCTTTAGAAATGTTATTAACGAGGAGTTAAAGCACATCACACAATTAAGTATGGGGTCAGATACTGGAGATATTAATAACGATGGACTATTGGACTTAATTACAACAGATATGACTCCTGAAGATCATTACCGATCTAAAACAAATATGGCGTCTATGAGTACAGAGACGTTTAATACCTTAGTTGAGGCTGGTGCCCATCGTCAATATATGGCAAATACATTACAGATAAATACAGGCCTTGGTAGTTTCTCAGATATTGGTAATATGGCTGGCATGGCTTATACAGATTGGAGCTGGGCAAGTCTTATTGTAGATTTAGACAATGATGGGCTTAAAGATGTAATAATCTCTAATGGAATAAAAAAAGATGTTGATAATAATGATTATAGAAATAAAGTAAAAAGCCTGGGACCTGGTGCAACTGCAGAAGATTTATTTCAATTAAGTAAAGATACGCCATCACAACCACTTTCTAATTATGCCTTTAGGAATATTGGCGATTTGCAATTTGAAAAAATTACTAAAGATTGGGGATTTGATTCTCCAAGTTTTTCTAATGGTATGGCATATGGCGATTTAGATAATGATGGTGATTTAGATGTTATTACCAATAATATCGATGCAGCTGCTTTTGTTTATGAAAATAAAACTAATGGTAATTTTTTAAAGATAAATGCAGAAGGCCCGAGTAAAAATAAATTTGGTATAGGTGCCAAGGCATTAGTTTATTATGAGGGTAAAAAACAGATAGTTGAAAATACAGTAACGAGAGGCTTTATATCCTCTGTGGATTACGGAATGTTTTTTGGATTAGGTAAAACAACCAAAGTAGATAAGGTAGAGGTACTGTGGCCAGATGGCAAAGTAAATGTTTTTAATGATATTAGCGCTAATATGACAATAACAGCAAAATATGCTGATGCCAATTTTATCAAAAATAATAGTACTAACTCTAATAAAAAGCTGTTTACAACTGTTGATTCTAAGAGTATAGGTATAGACTTTAAACATATTGAAAATGAATACGACGAATTTACCGAGGAAATATTGTTGCCTCATAACGTTTCACAAAATGGACCTTTTACGTCTGTGGGTGATGTAAATGGTGATGGCTTAAAAGATGTTTTTATAGGTGGATCAGTTGGCCAGTCTGGTTTACTTTACGTTCAGGATATACATGGCAATTATGTAAAGGCAGAATCCCAGCCTTGGGATGGAGATAAAAATGCGGAAGATTTAGGTTCATTATTCCTTGATGTAGATAATGATAATGATCTGGATTTATACGTGACGAGCGGCGGAAGTGAATATAAAATTGGCAATCCATTACTTAAAGACAGGTTATATATTAATAATGGACGCGGTAATTTTACGAAAAATCAATCGGCAATTCCTGATATTAGACAAAGTACTCAAGTCGTGAGAGGGGCAGATATAGATAATGATGGAGATATGGATTTATTTATAGGTTCACGACTTATTCCTGGTGCATACACCTTCCCGGCGTCGAGTTACTTTCTGATCAATGATGAAGGTAAGTTCAAAATGGCTTCCAAAGAGCTCGCCCCTGCACTAATTGACTTGGGTATGGTTACAGATGCAGTTTTTACAGATATAGATAATGATAATGACGAAGATCTAATGATTGTAGGAGAATGGATGGAGATAAAGGTATTATCTAATGACGATGGTCTATTTACAGATAACTCTGCAGATTTTGGATTAAGAGACACTCGAGGTATGTGGTGGTCTGTTACGGTTTCAGATTTAGATAATGACGGAGATGACGATTATATTTTAGGTAATCTGGGTAAAAATAATAAGTTTAAAGCCTCAAAAGAGCATCCGTTCAAGGTTTACGCGAATGATTTTGATAATAATGGAACTAATGATGTTGTTCTGGCCAAATTTTATAAGGACGATTATGTGCCTCTTAGAGGGAGAGAGTGCACAAGTCAGCAAATGCCTTACGTGGCAGAAAAGTTTGAAGACTACCACAGTTTCGCTTCATCAAAACTTATTGATATTTTACCAGAAGAGAAGGTGGACGATGCCGTGATTTATGAAATCAAAAGCTTTGCTAGTATTATTCTATTAAATGAAAATGGAAAATTAGTTAAAAAGGAACTACCAAATTCAGCTCAAATTGCTCCAATAAAATCAATAATTACTATAGATGTGAATCGGGATGGGTTTAAGGATATACTAACTGTAGGTAATCATTATGGTGTTGAGGTAGAAACTACGCGCTATGATGCAGGACATGGTGCGTTGATTATGAATGATGGAAATAGTAATTTTAGAGCTATCGCTCCTATAGAAAGTGGCTTTTACATTCCTTATGATAGTAGAGATATTGAAATTATTGAGCAAAAAAATAGGTCCTTGCTACTTATAACTAATAATAATGACAATCCATCTATATTTGAATTTAATCGTTAAATAATCATTTGTATAGTTGCGGTTTTTTTAGATAAATTACGTATATTATAGCTATAAAATTGATTAGCAGCGGTTTGTGGTCGTTGAGAGAATATGTTAATAGACTGTAAATATCAATGTATAGTTTTTGTATAGGTTGTAAATAACCGTTTAATCAATAATAATAGCGAAATTGTAAGTCTAATTAAACATCAAAAAATTATGAAAAAAATTACATTTCTATTTGTCTTATTGACAATATCCTTGGGATTTTCTCAATCAAATTTGGAAAATTTTGAAGGAGCAGCACCTGCAACTAACTTCTTTGACGACAATGGTGGTGGTCAAATTAATGTTATTGCCAATCCCGACACCGCTAATGCAATTAATACAAGTGCCACTTCTCTTGAAATAATTACAAATGCTAGTGGAAACGCTTGGCAAGGCGCTCAGTTAATTCTACAAAATGATATCATGGACTTAACAACAAATGCTACAGTAACGGTTGATGTTTATTCAAATAATCCAACTGATATTTTGGCAAAAGTTGTTCCTGGTAGTGGTGGTTCTGGTAGTGATTCTGCTACAGACGCTTCTCATGGCGGTACAGGATGGGAAACTTTAAGTTTTGATTTTACCATGCCTAGAGATGGTACTGGAGCGGCAAATGGTTCATATCAGAATATAATATTTTATCCTTTATGGAATACTGTAGGTGGTACTTGTACTAGTGGTTGCTATTCTCCTTATGGTACTCCCGGTGTATCTGCAATGGAAACAATTGTAATTGATAATATTACTGCAGTTGCGGCGGCACCAGCGGAAACATGTTCAGATGGTATTTTAAATAATGGTGAAACGCAGGTTGATTGTGGCGGCCCCAATTGTGATGCATGTCCAAATCCACCATCAGGACCACCAACAACTCCTCCAAATCGAGCGGCGAATGATGTTGTTTCAATCTATGGGAATGCTTATGCCCAAGCTCCTACGGATGGGTTTCAAACTTTTGGTAGTGCTGTAGTTTCAGAAATTGATTTCTCTGGGAATACTATATTATCCGTTACAACTCCAGATAATGGTTCAGGATTACAATACCAATATTTTGGTACAACACCACAGTTTCTCGACTTATCAGCTATGACTAATATGCATATTGATTTCTATTTTGAAGGGTCACCTGCGGCAGTTGGTACTGTGTTTATTGTAATAGCACAATACTCAGACGGAACTAACATTCAAAAGAATTTTGATGTTACTGCCCTTGCGTCAAATACATGGCACGAAATGGATGTGGCATTTGCCGCGTTTGATGGCAACCCTGGATATCCAAGAGATGAAATACAACAAGTGATTGTTCAGGTAGCTGGCGACGATGGTGCTCAGGTCGGTCCATTTTATTTAGATAACCTTTATTTTCATAATAATACCCTAGGAGTAGAGGAATTTGAAACCTCATCTTTTAGAGTTTACCCTAATCCAACAAAAGGAGAATGGAATATACTGAGTAATTCGAATATTTCGAATGTTTCAGTTTATGACATTTTAGGAAAACTGGTCATGAGTAAACAGCCAAACCTTAATCAAGTTTCTGTTGATGCAACTTCGCTTAATTCTGGTGTATATTTTGCAAAGGTAGAAGGCGTTAATGGCAGTACTACCGTTAAACTAATCAAGGAATAGGATTAATAGCTTAATATTAGTTAATTAAAAGCGTGTTTATAGTTTTATAAACACGCTTTTTTATATTTTCACTTTAAGAATTAATTGTTTTATACCTTCATACGTTGAAAAGACTTTTCCTTTTATTTATATTTTTCGTCCTAAGTTTTTCTTGCTCAAGAAGTAAAACCACAAAATCTATTGAGGCAAATAAGACACCAAATGATTTAATCCATGAAACAAGCCCCTACTTGCTTCAGCACGCTTATAACCCAGTAAATTGGAAAGCTTGGAACGACGAAACTCTTAAACTTGCCAAAGCGCAGAATAAACTAATCGTAATTTCTGTTGGTTATTCAGCTTGTCATTGGTGTCATGTCATGGAAGAAGAAAGTTTTGAGAATGACTCTATCGCTAGAATAATGAACGAAAATTTTATAAACATTAAAGTAGATCGTGAGGAAAGACCAGATATAGATCAAATTTATATGAGTGCAGTTCAATTAATGACTGGCAGCGCAGGATGGCCTTTAAACTGTATTACTTTACCAGATGGAAGACCTGTTTTTGGTGGTACTTATTTCACCAAAAATCAATGGTCAAAAATACTTGAGGAGATTTCCGATTTATACGAAACAAATCCACAAAAAGTGATTGCTTATGCAGAACAACTTACAGCAGGTATAAATAAGATTGGAATCATAAATGTGAATAAAAAAGCGGTCCCCTTCGAAGCAGAACAATTAAAATCATTCGTTGAAGATCTAAAAAATGAATTAGATTTTGAGAATGGTGGAAAAAAAGGTGCTCCTAAATTTCCCATGCCTTCTAGTTTAAACTTTTTATTACGCTATAGTGTTCAATTTGAAGATGAAACCATTCAGCAATTTGTGATGACTTCATTAACAAAAATGGCGAATGGTGGTATTTATGATCAAATAGGTGGTGGGTTTTCGAGATATTCAGTCGATGGAAAATGGCATGTACCGCACTTCGAAAAAATGTTATACGACAATGCTCAGTTGGTAAGCTTGTATTCCAAGGCCTATCAAATTACAAAGAACAAAAGTTTTAAGACAGTAGTCATTGAGACTCTAGACTTTATAGAAAGAGAATTAATGGATGCCTCTGGTTCATTTTATTCATCTTTAGATGCAGATAGCAAAAATAAAAATGGAGAATTAGAGGAAGGAATTTATTATACATGGCATATAGATGAGCTTAAAGCCCTTTTAAGAGAAGATTTTAAAATGTTTAAAAGCTATTACAATATTAATGCTATTGGAAAGTGGGAAGATGACCAATACATTTTATATAAAACTTTGAGTGACGAGGCATTTGCTAGATCACAAAACATTAGTTTATCAGAATTTGAGACTAAGCTCTTGCGCTGGAAAGCGGAGTTAAAACAAATTAGAAATAAAAGAATTCCACCGAGAAGAGATGAAAAAGTTTTGACGTCATGGAATGCCATAATGCTTAATGCCTATGTTGATGCCTTTAAAGCCTTTAAAAAGACTTCATACTTGAAAACAGCAATAAAAAGTGCTAAATTTTTAAAGGAAAACCAGATACAGCAAGATAATTCTATGTATCACAACTATAAAAATGGCGTAAGTACAATCGATGGTTTTTCGGAAGACTATGCTCATACAATTTCAGCATTTATTGAGCTTTATCAGGTTACTTTAAATGAAGAGTGGCTAGATACAGCTAAGGCTTTAATGGAGTATACGATGGCACATTTTTTAGATAAGGACACGAGTATGTTTTATTTCACCTCAAACGAAGCCAATAATTTAATAGCTCGGAAAACTGAAGTTGCAGATAATGTGATTCCATCTTCAAATTCTGTTTTAGCACATTCGCTTTATAAACTCGGTAAATATTATTCTAATAAGACCTATAAGCGTATGGCGGAGGAGATGCTAACTAATATTTATGACGATCTAGAGTCTATACCAACAGCTTATACAAATTGGATGACCTTGTATCTCAATTATGTCAAGCCTCATTTTGAAGTTGCAATATGTGGAGAAAAAGCTTTAGCTAAATTAGATACACTTAACCAAAAATACCTTCCCAATATTATACTGTCAGGAGCTGAAAAAGCAAGTGGATTACCATTGCTCAAAAATAAATATGTTGATAACGAAACACTAATTTATGTGTGTGTCAATGGCACTTGTAAATTGCCTGTGCAAAATGTTACCACAGCAATAAAACAAATTTCTAACTAGATGCCATAACCAGATATAAAAAAAGCCAGATTCTTAAATCTGGCTTTTAATTTATTTAATAATGTTTAGTTATCATCACCATCCACTTCCTCAACAGCATCTTCTACTGCCTCTCCGGCTTCTTTAGTTTCCTCTACGGCGTTGTCAATAGCTTCACCAGCTTCTTCAAATGCACCTTCAGTAGCTTCCG
>JABDKL010000083.1 GCA_013002225.1 Winogradskyella sp. | reverse complement strand
GGGTATGAGTGCAACAGATGCACGACTGAGTTTTGAACGTCATGCCACGTCCAAAATTAGAGTTGCAGAAGATCTATTTCAACTAGATACCAAGGGATTTAGAGGCGAAGCTTTGGCTAGTATCGCTGCTATTGCGCATGTAGAATTAAAATCCAAACAACCCGATGACGAATTGGGAACGGTTATAGAAATTGAAGGCAGTGTTGTAAAGTCGCAAGAAGTTTCTGTAACTCCAACAGGTACATCAGTAGCGGTTAAAAACTTATTTTTTAATATTCCTGCAAGACGAAATTTTTTAAAGTCAGATAATGTAGAATTGAGACATATTACCGATGAGTTTCATAGGGTAGCATTAGCACATCCGAATATTTCATTTGCTTTTTACAATAATGGTAGCGAAATGTTTAATCTACCTGATGAGAACTATCGTCAACGAATTGTCCATATTTTTGGTGCTAAAACCAACGAGAAATTAGTCCCTGTAGAAGAAGATACCGAAGTTCTTAAAATATCAGGTTTTGTTGGTAAGCCAGAATTTGCTAAGAAAACAAGATCCGAGCAATTCTTTTTTGTGAATAATAGGTTTATAAAAAGCCCGTATTTAAATCATGCCATAAATTCAGCTTTTGAAGGTTTGTTAAAAAACGGGTATCATCCCAGTTATTTCTTAAACTTATCAGTAGATCCAAAAACTATTGATATTAATATTCACCCTACTAAGACAGAAATTAAATTTGATGATGAGCACACACTATATGCAATATTACGTGCAGCTGTAAAACACAGTTTAGGGCAATTTAATATAGCACCCGTTTTAGACTTTGAACATCAAACACAATTAAATACGCCATATAGTTATAAAAATAAAACCGTTTCAACACCATCAATAGAGGTCGATCGTAGTTTTAACCCATTTGCTCCAGATTCTAAGAAAACTCAATCTTATGGTAACACCCCTTCTAAGGAAACACCTACGGCATCCTGGGAAAGCTTATATGTAGGTTTAGAATCCAAAGGAAATAATACTAAGGATAGTTTTAGTGAAATTACTTTTGAAAGTGATACTAAGGCATCGCCCATATTTAAGGATAATGATATTGAGGTTAATAAAACAACTTTTCAACTACAGCAAAAATATATAGTAAGCACCTTAAAATCTGGAATGCTAGTTATCGATCAAAACAGAGCGCATCAACGTGTGTTATATGAAAACTTCTTAAAGCATATAACCATTAAGGAAGCTACAAGCCAGCAGTTATTGTTTGCATTACATTTACATTATACGCCTGCTGAGATAAAAATCCTTAAAGAATTAAAAACTGATTTAGAACACACAGGATTCGTGTTTTCAGAAATAACTGAGAATAACATAACCATTACAGGTGTACCTATTGGTGTACCAGAGAGCGAGGTGTCCATAATTTTGGAGCAATTAATCAGTGATGTAGAAAATGATGTGCCTGATGCCAATTTTAGTGCTACTGATCTATTAGCTAAATCAATGGCAAAAAGTCTGGCAATAAAAAACGGACAATCACTTAGCAGCACAGAGCAAGAACATCTTGTAAATAGCTTATTTGCCTGCAAAGAACCAAACGTATCACCAACTAACAGACCAACATTTATTACCATGCGTGTTGATGATATCGATAAAAAATTTATGTAAAAAATGAGACAAGGAATTACAGATGCTGTAAAGCATTTATTAATAATTAATGTGGTAATGTTTATAGGAACATTGGTCATAGGAAACGGACAGGCATTCTATCAATGGTTTGCACTTTATTTTCCGAAAAACCAAATGTTTGAGCCATGGCAGATTTTAACACATATGTTTATGCATGGCAATCTAATGCATATAGCCTTTAATATGTTTGCACTTTGGATGTTCGGAACTGCGGTAGAGCAGGTGTTTGGAATGAAAAAATTTATTGTCTTTTACTTACTCTCAGGATTTGGTGCTGCTATAATACAAGTCGCATTTTTATATATACAATATAATACCGGAATGACTACTCTATTAGAATCGGGCTTTTCGCAAACTGAAATTATAAATGTGCTTAGTGAAGGCAAATACAACACCAACTGGGTTCCTGCTCTTGGCGATAATTTTGATGGGTTTGTCGGTGCATTTAATTCAACTATGGTTGGGGCTTCTGGTGCTATTATGGGAGTTTTAGTAGCATTTGGTATGCTGTTTCCTGAGTCTAAATTGATGCTCATATTTTTACCTATTCCCATTAAAGCAAAATATTTTATTCCAGCAATTATAGCGCTCGATTTGTTTTCAGGTCTTACAGGTCAATCTATTTTTAGTCCTAGTAATACAGCATATATGGCGCACGTAGGTGGCGCGTTAACAGGCTTTTTGTTAATGTATTTTTGGAAAAAGAACGAAAGAGATAAATACCGCTGGAATTAAAATGAGTTTTAAAAACGATTTAAAATATAAATTTTCTAGACTTGATGCATTTGAGAAACTTATTGCAATTAATGTAACCATTTTTCTTGTAGATGTTTTTCTAACTAGTGTCATAAAGATTAATAGCGTTAAGTATTTTGTGCTTCCCTCTGAATTTACAAATTTTATAATTAAGCCTTGGTCAATCTTTACTTATGGTTTTATACATAGTGATTTATGGCATCTTGTGTTTAATATGCTTTTTCTATTTTATTTGTCCAAGGCTGCTTCACACCTATATCGTATTAAGACGCTATTAAATGTATATTTCTTAGGAATAATTTTTGGGGGCTTATTATATTTATTATTGCTTAATGTGCTGCCTGTCAACCTCTTTAATCTCAATAATGGAATATTAGTAGGTGCATCTGCAGGAGTTTGTGCACTTCTTTTGTTTGTAGCTACATCTATTCCAAATTCGGAGATTCGATTGTTCAATCGCTTTAATGTTAAGTGGAAACATATTGCAATTGTCATTGTAGGTTTAGATGCTATTAGGTTTCTAGCAGGTGTAAATCAAGGTGGTTATATTGCGCATTTTGGAGGGTATCTTTTAGGCTATATTTATGCCACTAAGCTAATAAAACAAGGCAAGGATATAGGCCTAGGTTTTGAGCGTACTATGGATACTGTTGTTGCTTGGTTTAAACCTAAGCCCAACTTAAAAACTGTACATCGTAAGGCAAAAAAAGAGGCTTTTGCAGGGAAGACTAAAAAAGAATTTAATACGTTTAATAAGCAGGCGAAAATAGATTTAATTCTCGATAAAATTAGTAAGAGCGGTTATGAGAGTTTAACAGCCGAAGAAAAAGAATTTTTATTTAGAGCAGGTAAGAAATAGTTTTGTATGAAACGATTAAGTTTTCTTAATAAAATAATATTTGTTGTCAATTCTCTGGCTGCTTTTTTATTACTGCTTTCTTACATCTTACCTTTTGTACCACCCAGAAAGTTCGCACTGCTTTCTGTTGTTAGTCTTGGTGTTCCTTTTTTAATACTAATAAACATTCTGTTTCTAGTGTACTGGTTGTTACGTGTAAAAAAACAGTTGATGCTATCGTTAGTTGTTTTATTATTAGGCTATAATTATTTAGGTGCACTTTATAAATTTTCTTCCTCAAAAAAAATCGAAGATTCTGATAACATTTCAGTAATGTCCTTTAATGTAAGATTGTTCAATAGGTTTGAATGGTTGCCAAGTAAAACAGTTAGGGAGGATATTATTAATTTCATTAATGAAGAACAACCGGATATTTTATGCTTGCAAGAATATACCCGAGGTTTACCTATAAAATTAGAAGGCTATAACGACTTTAATGCGAGGTATAATAGAAATGCAAAAGGGGGACAAAGCATTTTTTCTAAATACCCAATTGTAAATTACGGCTCGTTGGAATTTACAGACACGAAAAACAATGTAATTTACGCTGATATAGCAAGGGGTAACGATACCATTAGAGTGTATAACATGCACCTGCAATCCCTTGGTATAATACCAGATGTGGATACGTTTAAGAAGGAATCTTCAGAGAGCCTCATTAATAGGACAGCTTCAACGTTTAGAGCACAGCAAGATCAAGTCGAGAAATTTTTAGAACATAAAGCCAATTGTCCATATAAAGTTATTGTTGCGGGCGATTTCAATAATACCGCATACTCATACACCTATAATGCTATTAAAGGCGACTTAATCGATACCTTTGAAGAAGGCGGTAATGGTTTTGGAAGAACTTACGATTTCAAGTTCTTTCCTGTTCGTATTGATTTTATTTTGGTGGATGAAGCATTTACTACCAATGGATTTAATGCTTATGACGACATAATTCTATCTGACCATTACCCAATTAAAGCCACATTAAAATTACATTAATAAACAATCTACAGAGTCTGCTATAATGTGCGCTAAAAGTCCAAGACCAATAAGTCTTGTTTTTTTAAAGCCCACAAGTAGTATGTAAATCAGTATGGCATAGTAAGTATGTAGCGGATGAAAATTTATGCTGCATCGATTCGGGTCAAAAAGAGGAGTAGCGAGCAGATGGTCTAAATCTATTAAAAAGGCTAGGAGCATAATTAAATAGGCTTTCCACCAATTTGGTCTATAAAAGAGAAGAGCAATAACTAAAGGCAAACCAAAGTGTATCCCATAATGAACGCAGAATTTAATCATAGGCTGATGGATTGTTTCTTAAGATACAATTCTGAATTTGGACCTTCATTAAATAATAAATCCAAAATACTAAGGTTCGGAATATAACCATGTTTTACGCTAAAGACCTGAGTATAGGGCTGCAAATTCTTTTTTTCAAAGTTGCGTTGTGCCAAATTCCTCAGATCGACCTTGTCTTCAGGATGTAATTCAAAACTAGTCGTTTGTTTAGTTGCTATGTTAAGCTGTAGACATTCTAAAATTAAGGCGAAACTTTTGAGATTAAAGTCGAGAATATAATCAAATCGGTTCTCAAACACTGGAAGTAGATCATCTATATAGTATTCAAAAAAAGGGGACATACTATAGGCAGACTGCAAAGACTTTAAATGTAGTCCTTGCCAGTTGTTTTCGTTAGCAATTTTTACATCTTTGTACTTCTGTCTGTGCTTTTGCGAATAGCTTACGGGTACAGTTAAGGCAAGTTTACCATTGGCGCCATATATTTCTGTACGATTTCTATAGGATTGTTTCTGATAATTGTCGCACACTTCAAAAAGAACCGTATCTGCCTTTAGCATAGCGACAAAGTGCGCAATGTTAGGGAAATATGTTGGGTATATAAGACAATTCATGATGCCTTCTTAGAGTGATTACCTTAACTGGCTTTGGCTTTTTTCTTCTTTCTCCATTTATTGTAAAAAATAATACCAAATAGAACAACTAAAAACGGGATTAAATACGATGTACGCTTACCTTCACCACCAACTGTTGTAAATACGCGATCCCAGCGAACACTCCAGTTTTTAATACCATCGTTTATACCATCGATACTCATCCATATAAAAACGGGTTTGCCAAAAGTGTGATTAAAAGGTACAAATCCCCAGTACCTGCTATCTATAGAGTTATGTCTGTTATCACCCATCATCCAATAGTAATTCTGTTCAAAAGTGTATGAGGTAGCAAGCTTGTCATCGATAAAAATTTGATTACCTCTTGTAATAACTTTACGACCTTCATATTCTGAAATAGCGCGCTTATATAGTGCAATATTTTCTGAATTTAACGATACTGTTCCGCCAGCTTCTGGTATGTAAATAGGACCGAAAAAATCGACATTCCAATTATAATTGGGATCTTGCGGAAATATATGGCCACCAACGCCTTTCTCACTTCTTAAAGGTGAAATACTTGCAACTTCGGGATGATTCCTAAGCATTGCAATAGCGTCATCTGCTGCAGCAGGAATTAAATAAGTACCTTCAGTTAATCCTCTACCCAATCCATCTGTAATATCATGTTTTTTTAAAATACTATAAATGCGTGACGGTTGTAAATTTCTCTTAAAGGCTATTTCGTATGAAAACTGAAGCTTGGCTCTATCTGGTAATTCGTTTTGTTTTCCGTTAATATATACATAACCATTTCTTATTTCTAAAGTATCTCCAGGTACACCAACACAACGTTTAACTAAATTAGTCTTTTTGTCAATCGGTTTATAGTAATTACGATCTGGTATAAAATTATTCATATCCAAAAGCGTATCTGCCGGTTGATTAAAAACTACAATATCATTGCGCTCAATCGTTTCAAAACCAGGTAATCTTAAATAAGGCAGTTGCAGTTTATTTTTCCATGAAGACTTACGTGCTTCGTAATTATCATCGTATAAATACGATTTAGTTTTTAACACAGGAATTGTATCATGAACCATTGGTGCAGCTACTGTAGTCATAGGAGCTCTTGGGCCATAATGTAACTTACTCACAATTAAAAAGTCTCCAACTAAAAGCGATTTTTCGAGGGAAGAGGAGGGGATTACAAAGGGTTGGAAGAAGTATGTATGTACAATTGTTGCAGCTACAATAGCGAATAGGATGGATGTGATCCACTCGCCAGTAGAGGTTTTAGGCTTTAATTTTCTATTTTCAACGTAGCTAACATCAGCTACATAGTTTAAATAGTATAAATAAAAACCCAAGGTAACAATACATATTAATGCATCTAATTTAGTGTCTTTACCGAAAGCTCTTGCAGTTTCAACCCAAGCTGCAGGAATCATAATAAGATTTACAATCGGCAAAAACATGATGATAACCCACCACCATGGTCGCGATATAATTTTCATAAGAACAACGGCATTGTAAATAGGAACAAAGGCCTCCCATGCTTGTCTACCAGCTTTTATATAAAGTTTCCAGGTACCAAGTCCATGGATTATTTGAAGAATCAGTAAAAATATAAACCACTGCGTCCAGGTCATAATATGTTGTTTAGTCTAATAAGTTGAAAAATATTTTATTTAGTTTCAAATATCTGGCAAATTAACCAATGTTTAACACATCTTTCATAGTAAAAATACCCTTTTTATCTTTTATCCATTCAGCTGCAATAACAGCACCTAAAGCAAAACCCTGTCTGTTATGAGCGGTGTGTTTTATACTTATGGAATCAATTTTAGAATTGTAGGTGACTTCATGTGTTCCAGGGACATTTTCAATACGTTTAGCATCAATTAAGAGTTCGTTGGATCTTGGCGTATTTAATGTCCAATTTGTAAAATTTGATTGTTTAATAATCTGTTCAGCCAGCGATATAGCGGTGCCACTAGGTGCGTCTAGTTTTTGTGTATGGTGAATTTCTTCTATTTCAGCCGAATAACCATTAACTGTAGACATGAGTTCACTAAGTCTTTTGTTGACTTCGAAAAATAGATTGACGCCCAAACTAAAATTAGAGGCGTATAAAAAAGTGCCATTTTTTGCATTACAATAATCTACAATCTCATCATATTTGTCTAACCAGCCAGTCGTACCAGATATTACAGGAATACCGGCTTCCAAAGCCATTGTTATATTATTTACGGCTGCTGTAGGAATGCTAAAATCAATAGCAACCTCTATATCCTCAAAACTGTAATCAGAGTCGGACTTAGAAATTTTTAACGCTATGTTATGGCCACGTTCTAAAGCAATAGCTTCTATGCTTTTGCCCATTTTGCCATAACCGAGTAATGCAATGTTCATTTTAGAATTTAAAATTTAGAGTAACGCCTAAATCTGAGGAGTTTTCCATTTGATTGTATTGGTAATGCGGACTCAAACTTAGATTATCATCTACATTAAACTGAAGTAGATGCGCATCGACATTGGCATCTATTATATTAAGAGCATAAAGCCCTAAAGTTACAAGGACTGAAATTTCTTTATTTCGTCTAAATTGTTGCTGAGCTCTTATTAAGCCGTCATCGGATATTTGTCCAAAAAATTCATCATCTTCAAATCCAGCCAGTCGTCTTTTGTAAGCACTTCTATACCTGTCAAATTGATTGTCGTTTGCGATGTAAAAATAAATTCCTGTACCTATAGCACCCCAGACTATTGGGATTTTCCAGTATTTTTTATTGTAGGCTTGTCCTAAACCAGGAAGTACGGCAGAATAAAATGCAGCTTTTGATGGTCTTAAGGGATCTATTTCTGCACGCTTTACAAGGTCGTTATCAATAATTGTTAACTCTTTACTAGCACCTATTTGAGTGGTGTCTTTGTTTATCTGAGCATTAGAAAGGATTATTGAAAACAAACACAGTAGAAGAAAATAAATGCTTTTACTTGGCACGTTCCACTAATTTTTTGATTCTATTAAAGTCTTCTTCGGAATGAAACGGAATTGTAATTTTACCGCCACCGTTCTTAGAAATTTTTACATCAATTTTATGTCCAAAATATTCTGAAAACTCCTTTACACCTTTTCTTATATATTTTGGCGTCTCTGATGTTGTAGCTTCTGATTTAGAGTCTATATTGTTAAGGTTCTTAACCAGCTGTTCTGTGGCTCTGACGGAGAGTTTATTGCTTATTACTTTTTCATAAACCTCTAGCTGGTCTATTTGATCATCAATATTTACCATGGCCCTTCCATGACCCATACTAATAAATCCGTCTCGCATACCAGTTTGGATTATCGGGTCGAGCTTCAATAGGCGCAAATAATTAGCAATGGTAGATCGTTTTTTGCCAACACGGTTACTCATTTCCTCTTGAGTAAGGTTAATCTCATCAATGAGGCGTTGGTAAGAAAGTGCGATCTCGATAGGATCTAAGTCTTGACGTTGAATATTTTCGACTAAAGCCATTTCCAGAGACTCCTGGTCATTAGCAATTCTTATGTAGGCAGGTATAGTTTCTAGACCAATTAATTTAGAGGCTCTGTAACGTCGTTCACCAGAAACTAGTTGATATTTATTGAAGGCTAATTTTCTAACAGTGATAGGCTGAATGATGCCTAGTTCGCTTATGGAAGAAGCAAGTTCTTTTAGGGACTCTTCACTAAAATTAGTTCTTGGCTGAAAAGGATTAACCTCAATGCTATCGATATCTAACTCAACAATGTTTCCAACAACCTTATCGGCATTTTTATCTTCTGCGGAGTTAATGTCATTTTCAGGATCTTTCAGTAATGCTGAAAGTCCTCGACCTAGTGCTTGTTTTTTTGTTGCCTTCGCCATCTTTATAGTTCATTCTTTTTAATCAACTCCTTAGCAAGACTAAGGTAGTTTGCTGCACCTTTACTGCTAACGTCATAATTTATGATGCTTTCTCCATAACTTGGTGCTTCACCTAAACGTACGTTTCTTTGAATAATAGTATCAAAAACCATATCGCTAAAATGTTTTTGTACTTCTTCTACTACTTGATTAGATAGGCGTAAGCGCGAATCGTACATCGTAAGAAGCATACCTTCAATATCTAACGCCTGATTATGTATTTTTTGTACGCTCTTAATAGTATTTAACAATTTGCCTAAGCCTTCTAAGGCAAAATATTCGCATTGTATTGGAATAATGACTGAATCTGAAGCGGTTAGTGCATTCAAAGTTAATAAGCCTAAAGATGGCGCACAATCTATTAAAACATAATCGTAATCCGCCTTAAGTTCAGTGATTGCCTTTTTAAGCATATATTCCCGCTCATCCTTATCTACCAGTTCAATTTCAATGGCCACAAGATCTATGTGTGCCGGAATTACATCTACATTAGGTGCATTAGAGTTAACAATAGCTTCTTTTGCTGATTTTGTATGTTCTAAAACTTGATATGAACCAACTTCGACATTATCTACATCTATACCAAGACCAGAGCTGGCATTAGCTTGTGGATCTGCATCTATAAGTAGGACTTTTTTCTCTAGTGCGCCTAAAGAAGCCGCTAAGTTTACAGAGGTTGTTGTTTTACCAACACCTCCTTTTTGATTAGCAATTGCAATGATTTTACCCATTAATTGATTTGGTTATTTAAAAGGCTAAATTTACAACTATTTGCGAGTTTAAGAAATTGAAGTTGTTAACAGTTTACCCTATGTTAGTACAGAAAAAGAATATAACAACGTATTTTTAATCGATCAGGATTTCTAATATCTGAATTGCTGCATCACTGATTTTAGTTCCAGGCCCAAAAACTGCTACTGCACCTGCATCAAATAAATATTGATAATCTTGTTTTGGAATAACGCCACCTACAATCACCATGATATCATCCCGGCCATAGGTTTTTAATTCATCAATAACCTGAGGGACTAAAGTTTTATGTCCTGCGGCAAGTGATGATATACCTAAAATGTGGACATCATTTTCAACAGCTTGTTTAGCTGCTTCTTTTGGAGTTTGAAATAATGGACCAATATCTACGTCAAAGCCAACATCTGCATAGCCAGTTGCAACCACCTTAGCGCCTCTATCATGTCCATCTTGTCCCATTTTGGCAATCATAATACGTGGCCTTCTACCATCTTGTTCGGCAAATTTGTCTGCAAGTTCTCTTGCCTTCAGAAAACTCTTATCGTCTTTTATTTCTTTACTATACACACCACTAAATGATTTAATTTGTGCTTTATAACGTCCAAATTCAGCCTCGAGCGCATTGCTTATTTCACCCAAAGTTGCGCGTTTTCTGGCTGCATCTACTGCTAAAGCTAATAAATTTTCTTCACCTGATTTTGCTGCTTGTGTTAATTTAGATAAAGCTTCACTAACTTCTTCATTATTCCGCGTAGATTTTATATGAATTAAACGCTCAATTTGTTGGTTGCGAACGGTCTGGTTGTCTACTTCAAGAATGTGTAATGGGTCTTCTTGTTCCAGGCGGTATTTATTCACGCCTACTATTACGTCCTGACCGGAATCAATACGTGCTTGTTTTCGTGCAGCAGCTTCCTCGATACGTAATTTTGGAATTCCTGCTTCTATAGCCTTGGTCATTCCACCCAGTGCTTCAACTTCTTCGATATGTTGCCATGCTTTCTGAGCGATATCGTGAGTTAGCTTTTCTACATAATAACTCCCTGCCCATGGATCAACGGTTTTAGTGATATGAGTTTCTTCCTGAAGGTATATCTGCGTATTTCTAGCAATTCTAGCAGAAAAATCTGTAGGTAATGCAATAGCTTCGTCTAAGGCATTAGTGTGCAAACTTTGTGTGCCACCAAATGCTGCCGCTGAAGCTTCTATGCAGGTTCTGGCTACATTATTAAAAGGATCTTGCTCGGTTAAACTCCATCCTGAGGTTTGGCAGTGGGTTCTTAATGCTAAGGATTTTTGGTTCTTTGGGTTAAATTGTTTTACCAATTTTGCCCAAAGCATTCGGGCTGCACGCATTTTGGCAATTTCCATAAAATGATTCATCCCAATAGCCCAAAAGAAAGAGAGTCGAGGTGCAAAAGTGTCGATATCCATGCCAGCCTCCAAACCTTTTCTTATATATTCTAATCCATCTGCTAAAGTATAGGCTAGTTCAATATCGCATGTTGCACCTGCTTCTTGCATATGGTAGCCAGAAATGCTTATGCTGTTAAACTTGGGCATATGTTTACTGGTATATTCAAAGATATCTGAGATAATTTTCATCGAAGGTGTAGGTGGATAGATATACGTGTTACGCACCATAAATTCTTTCAAAATATCGTTTTGTATTGTGCCTGCTAAGGCCTCTGTCTCAACACCTTGCTCTTCGGCTGCGACAATATAAAATGCCATGATTGGAAGTACAGCACCATTCATAGTCATGGAGACCGACATTTTGTTTAAAGGAATTTTATCGAATAGAATTTTCATGTCTTCAACAGAATCTATTGCAACACCTGCTTTACCAACGTCACCAACAACACGTTCGTGATCCGAGTCATATCCTCTATGGGTGGCCAGATCAAATGCGACGGAAAGCCCTTTTTGTCCTGCAGCCAAATTACGTCTGTAAAACGCATTGCTTTCTTCTGCAGTAGAAAATCCTGCATATTGTCTAATTGTCCATGGTCTTCGGACATACATAGTAGAGTATGGGCCACGAAGATTAGGTGCAATTCCCGCCACAAAATTGAGATGCTCCAGGTTCTTGAGGTCGGCCTTAGAATAGGTGGCTTTTACCTCGATGTCTTCTGCCGTTAAATACGTTTTAGACGTGATATCCTTTTTTTGAATTCTGCTTTTTTTTATTTGAAGATGTTGAAGACTCTTTCGGCTCATTTATCTTAGAATTAAATGCGATTAGATACTATTGATTTTGTCTATAATGTACTTTGTTCTTCTTTTAATCTGTTGATTTCCATATTTTCAGCCAATCGTTTTTCTAGTATAGGTTCAATAATAGTTTTCCGTTTGTCAATTTTTAAAAACGGACTTATTTCAAGTTCATTTTTCATTTTGTCGGCTGAATTAGGGTGCTTGTTTGTTCCTAGCAAAACAACTTTTTTGGCGTCAAAATCATTTTGTTCTTTTAGAGCTGATTCTTTGATTTTTCTTTGAATAGTCCCCGTTTTTAATTGGTCTAGAAAACCTCCATTAGCTTCAATATCCTTAAATAATTCGAGTGCGTTTTCTGATAGCTGATCCGTTAAACTTTCAATGTAATAGGAACCGTCTGCTGGATTATTTACTTTATCAAAATAGCTTTCATTTTTTAAAACGAGTAATTGATTTCTGGAAATACGATCGCCAAACTCATTAGAGTTATGATACAGGCTATCGTAAGGCAAATTGCATACTGCGTTTGCGCCACCAAGAATGGCGCTCATGCATTCGGTAGTTGTTCGCAACATGTTAACATTATAATCGTAAATGGTTTTATTGCGTTTGCTCGGTGTTGCAATAATGCTACATTGCGTATTTACATTGTATTCCTGTGCTAAGGTAGACCAAAGTCGTCTTAATGCTCTAAGCTTTGCTATCTCAAAAAAATAATTAGAGCCTATAGAAACATTAAAGGTAACATTTAAAGATGTCTTTTCTTCATCATTAAGGATGTCACTAAAATGGTTTAGGTACTCATTGGCGTGTCCTAAGCTGTAGGCCAATTGTTGTACAATTGTTGCCCCAGCATTTTGATAAAGACTTAGATTTATACTAAGTTGATTTGTTTTCTTAATAACAGCTTCAAACTTGTTGTGATCGTCTTTTAAACTTGTAAACCAGTTACCTGTTTTTGCCAGGTGGCCGATAATGTCTGTATGAATTAAGACAGGGGATTTTTCGTGATTACTGGAAGTTAAATCGATAATCTGCTCTATAAAGACATCTGATAAGAACTTACATTTTAATTGAACATTTACAGTTATTAAATCAATATTGGTTAGAAGGTTGTTTACTGAAATGTCTTCTGAATTAAGGACAAAAATTATGCTTTCTGCTCCACGTTCAATGGCATCACGAGCAGTCAGGTTAGCAGCACTTTCATTTTCTACATTAATAGTCTGGCAAATTTTCCATTTTGTGGCTTTACTATGGGATGTTTCAGGTAAGGTTTCAAAATCATCCCGATGATAAAAAGGTTTTACGTTTATATGTTCATTTGTTCTCCATATAAGGGAATCATTATAATCGGCACCTTTTAAATCTGCTTGAATTTTTTGCTTCCAGGCTTTTGCGGAGACTTCATCAAATTCGTTAAATAAAACTTTACTCATCATGTTTTTGTTTAGCAATACTGTCCTCATACTCAATTATAAAAATATCCTCGTTGGGTTTCTTCATATAATAAGTTTCTCTTGCTGTTCGTTCGATTCCTTCTTCTGTACTTAATTCTTTAATGGCTTTTTTGTCTTTTGCCATTTCATTCTTATAATGTTCTTTTTGATATTCCAATTCTTTTATATCTCCATTAAGTTCGTGATGAAATAACCAGGAGTGGGCATCAAAAAAAAGCATCCATATTATAAATACAACCAGAACTAAAACATAGACATTTTTAAATGGTTTTAGATATTTGTTGTTTAGTATAGACATTACAGACGTTCGTTGATTATTGTTTTAACGATATCTACAGCCACTGTGTTGTATTTGTTATTAGGAATAATCATATCGGCATACTCTTTCATGGGCTCTATAAATTGCTGATGCATAGGTTTTAATGTGGTTTGGTATCTATTGAGTACCTCGTCCAAATCCCTTCCGCGTTCTGAAATATCTCGTTTTAATCGTCTTATTAATCGCTCGTCGGAATCTGCATGGACAAAAATTTTGATATCGAATAATTCTCTCACCTCCGGATTTGTAAGAATTAAAATGCCTTCTACAATCATAACCTTTCTAGGTTTGGTAGAAATTGTATCGCCAGTACGATTGTGTTTTACAAATGAATACACCGGTTGATCTATCGACTGGCCTTCTTTTAAAAGTTTTAAATGATTAACGAGTAAATCAAAATCAATTGATCTTGGATGATCGAAATTTATTTTTACACGTTCATCATAACTTAAATGCGATGTGTCTTTGTAATAAGAGTCCTGAGATATAACACCAACTTCCCCTTCTGGGAGTTCATTTAAAATTGTATTAACCACAGTAGTTTTACCACAGCCGGTACCACCAGCAATTCCGATTATAAGCATTTATTGAGTATTAAAATGATTTTGCAAAAATATGTAAAATCGACTATTATTCAGTGATTTTTGCAACTTCTTGAGGTGTAATAAGATCACCATAATCATTACCCCAACTGTGATTAATGTAATTCATTACATCTGCAACTTCTTCATTAGACAAACCAAGTGGTGCCATTGCGCTATTATAGGTTATGCCATTAACTACAATCTCACCCGACATGCCATTTTTTATTGCTAAAATACTTGCTTCTTGATTGTTTTTTAAATAATCTGAATCTGCCACTGGCGGGAATGCCCTTTGTACGCCTTCGCCATTGCCCATGTGGCAGGTAATGCAAAGATCGTTATATATAAATTTACCCTCTTTAATACTCGCTTTTAATTGGTCAGACTTTTGGTCTACAGCGGTATCATTGGATAATTCCTTTGGTTGAGATGTAGAGGCTGTTTTTTCTTGTTTTTTGTCTGAATTACAAGAAAGTACAATACATAAAATCGGTAAGAGTTTTAATATATTTTTCATTTTCTAATTAATTTAACAATACCTAAGTTTTCTATTCCGACGTAAATATAACCATCTGGTCCTTGCTCTACAGATCTTACTCGGCCTAAGCCGTCAAGTAATCGTTCTTCTTTTATAATCTTTTTGTTTTTTAAGGTACACATATCTAAATATTGAAATTTTAAAGAACCGATCAATAAGTTTCCGTTCCAATCATCGTATTTATTACTATTAATAAATGCCATTCCACTTGGAGCAATTGATGGATCCCAGTAATGTAAGGGTTGTTCCATACCCTCTTTACTAGTGATTTCAGTAAATGATGTGCCGCTGTAATTAACACCGTAACTGATAACAGGCCAGCCGTAATTGTCTCCCGCTCGTATTATGTTAATTTCGTCACCACCTTTAGGGCCATGCTCGTGTGTCCAGATTTCGTTAGTTTTTGGGTGTGTTGTCATACCCTGAGGATTCCTATGGCCGTAGGTATAGATAGCCTTTTTTGCATCTGGAATGTTTACAAATGGGTTGTCTTTAGGTATAGAACCATCATCATTTAGTCTATAGACCTTACCACCATCTCTAGTGATGTCTTGCGGATTGAGATCTCGATCTCCTCGGTCACCAATGGTAAAATATAGATATCCCTTATTGTCGAAAACTAATCGGGAGCCAAAGTGTTGACCACGTCTGGAGTTTGGTGTGGCTTTATACAATACTTCAAAATTGGTTAAAGTATTAGACTTAAGTTGAGCTCGTGCAACGGTGGTATTACCGCCTTCTCCCTCACCTAGTTGCGATGCATAAGAAAAATACAGCCACCTGTTATCTTTAAAATTGGGATGAAGAACTATATCCATTAATCCTCCTTGTCCTCTAACATAAATATCTGGCAAACCTGAGACCATTGTTTTTTTACCATCTTTAAAATGAATCATATCTCCCGCCTTTTCATTGATCAGAATTGCGCCATCTGGCAAGAACGTAAAACCCCAAGGGATATTTAAATCGGGAACTATAACTTCGTGAGTATTCTTAGTATTAACAGGATTCTTGTCTTGCGCACATGCCAATAAAGAAATGAGGATAAAAGCCACTACTGGAAACCTTATTTTCATGATAAATTATTCTATAATAATATTTGTTTAAAGTTAGAAAATAGTTATTGGATAATGAAGAAAAACTATATATTTGCAGTCCGAAAAGTTTACCATAAGTTTCGGGGTGTAGCGTAGCCCGGTTATCGCGCCACGTTTGGGACGTGGAGGCCGCAGGTTCGAATCCTGCCACCCCGACCAATATAAAAAGCTCAGCAATTGCTGAGCTTTTTATATTAATACCATTCAAAATAAAGGCCAGAAATTGCAACTGCAATTATGAGTATTATAAGTGTCACTATAATAAACCTGGCGCCAACATTTGTTTTTGCATCTTTTTGAAAAATATAGTCTCTTCTTTCTTCGTCTTCGTCTTTTACAAATTTCATAGTTATAATTTACGTGTTAATATATACTGTTTTTTTATTTACAAATTCTAATATGCCTTCCTTTGAAAGCTCTCTGCCATAACCAGATGCTTTAGTACCGCCAAAAGGTAGGCGAGGATCTGATTTTACCATTTCGTTTATAAAATAGGCTCCATCCTCAATTCTTAGCACTTGCTTAGAGGCTTTTTTATAATTTTCAGTAAAAATCATTGTGCCCAATCCAAATCTAGAATTAGAAGTGACCTTATAGGCCTCATCTTCATCTTTAACTTTAATAATCGCAGCAACTGGTCCAAATGTTTCTTCCTTAAAAACAGGCATTTCACTAGTTACATTAGTAATGATTGTTGGCTGATAGTATGCACCATCTCGGGTATTACCATAATGTACATTTGCGCCAAGGTCAATTGATTTTTTAACCTGTTCTTGCAGTGTGTCGGCCAGGTCAGGTCTTGCAAGACAAGACATATTAGTATCTTTATTTAAAGGGTTGTCGTACTTTAATGATTTTACCTTTTCGGTAAATCGCTCGAGAAACTCGTCATAAATAGCTTCGACTACGATAAATCGTTTAGCAGCAATACAACTTTGACCTGAGTTTTGCATTCTTGCCTTAACTATAGTTTCAAGGTGTTTATTTAAATCCGCATCTTTAAGAATAATACATGCATTGTTGCCACCTAATTCTAACACTGTTTTTTTTAAGTTTTTACCTGCAACTTTTGCAATACTTACACCTGCTTTTTCACTACCTGTTAAGGTGACTGCCTTTATAGCGCTATTCGCTATTAAACTTTCTATAGTTTCATGATCTGTAAGTAAGGCTTGAAAACAGCCTTTTGGAAATCCAGCTTTAATAAATAATGATTCTATAGCCAATGCGCAACCTGTAACATTAGAGGCATGTTTTAACATACCTACGTTACCTGCAGTAAGAGTAGGTATGGCAAATCTAAACACTTGCCAAAAGGGATAATTCCATGGCATTATTGCTAGGATGCATCCTAAAGGGTCGTAGCTTATATAACTTTCTTTGGCATCCGTTTCGATAATTGCATCAGCAAGAAATTGTTCTGAATTCTTAATGTAAAATTCTATGAGTAATAAACATTTATCTAATTCTGCTTCACTCTCGGTTATGGGCTTTCCCATTTCTTTAGTTATAAGCGCACTTAAGGTATCTTTAGAATTGTCCAATTCATCGTATAGATTTTCTAAAAAAGAAATCCTTTCAGAAATTGATTTCAACTTCCAAATGGCAAATGTGTTTTCTGCTAAATTTAATTTATTTTGAATATCCTCCGATGAATCCATTTGGTATTCTTCCAATAAATTTCCATTAAATGGATTGGTTGTTTTAATTGTATTTTCTGTGCTCATAGGATCTATATTCTAATGTAGAACAAAGTTATAGTAGCTTGTTTGAAGCATTTAATCCATTCCCTAATTATATTAATGCATTCTATAATTTTTAAGGTGGATTGTAGACGTCACTGTTTAAGTTAATATATCTATCTAAAGAGTTAATGAGTCCCTTTCTTTTTGTGGAGATTTGTATCAGTAATAATTAATAACAATATAAAAACATAAAATTATGAGTAATAATGGAAATACAGTATTAGGTTTATTAGCTGGTACTGCAATAGGAGCCGCATTAGGAATATTATTTGCACCAGACAAAGGAAGTGCCACAAGACAGCGATTAGCAGACGAAGCTGCTTTAGCAAAAGAAAAGGCTGCTGTAAAAGCTTCTGATTTGAGGAACACCTTAAGTGATACCATATCTACACAAAGAGAAAATTTAGATGAGCAAGTTGAGAACATTGTATCTAATGCAAGTTATAAGGCAGAAGATGTTATTACAACTCTAGAAGCTAAATTAAAAGACTTGAAGACTAAAAATAAGAATCTTCAAAAGAAATCAACTGTTCAGAAAAACGCATAATATATGAGTGTTTTTTCAGACATACATAACACCACAGACAAAGCTACAGATATTGGTGAGCGTTATATTAAAACTTCTCGCCAATATTTTAAGCTAAAAGTGTTTCAACAACTATCGCATACCTTAACCACATTAGCTAAGATAGTAGCTTTTGGTAGTTTTGCATTTTTAGGTATCATTTTTTTGGCTGTTGCTTTGGCCTTAAAAATTGGCGAGTTATTAGATAGTATTGTCGTAGGCTATCTTATAGTTGGTTTAATATTTATAGTAATAGCAGCAATCGTTTATGCTATTCGAGAAAGAATAACCAAGCTTATTATTAAATCATTAAGCTTAAAATTTTTCAATTAAACATGAAGATATATACCAGTTTTGAAGAAATAGACAATGACCTAAAGCTAGTAAAGCTTGAGCGCGATATTGCCTGGGAAGAACTAAAGTTGTTAAAAAATGAGTATAAAGAAGATTTACAACCTCTTAATTGGGTTAGTACAGCTTTAAAACTAACAGGAAAATATGGGTTTATAGCATTGCTTAGACAATGGCTCTTTAAAAGGTAGTATATGTATTGTACTATGCGGCCTGAATCTTTACTGTTATTTGCTTTTTAAATTCATTAGGAGACAATCCAAATTTTTCTTTAAAAATTTTAGAAAAATAACTTCTGCTCGTAAAACCTATAGAGTACACAATTTGTGAGATATTCAAATCACTATTCTTCATAAGATCTCGAGCTTTCTCTAGTCTTACATGTCTTATAAATTCGGTTACTGTACGTGTGTATAAAAACTTAAAACCGATTTGCAATTTAGCTTGAGAGAGACCATACTCTGTAGAAAGCTCATTTAAACAATAGGCCTTTGCGGGCTCTTTTCTAATTTTATCTCCAATCTTTTTTATAATCTTTAATTCTGACTTTAGCAATTCGCTAGGAACTTTTTTACCCGTAGTTACTCGTTCGTGTTGCTGTATGTGTAGCGATAGTATCTCGTAAACTTTAGCTTCGATCTTCAAAATACGCAACATACCTTTAGAGCGAATCTTTTTAATAGATTTTACGTGATCTGCAAGTTTTAAATTTAGCTCGCCGTAATGAACAAATCTATTTTCATGGTCAGTATCTACAAAAACCTCATAAAGTTTTTTATTCAAGGAAGAAACATTGGTAGTACGTTTGCGTAAAAACTCTTTTCGGACTACCTGTATAATATTAATCTGTAGTTTTTCTTTTTTAGGAAAATGCATATAATTAATTCCGTCCGACTTGTTAGTGAATATTACGGACTGAAATTGTTCTGTCTTGTGTTCTTCATTATTTACACCAAAACGGTGAGCAAAACTTCCCTCTAAATTATAAATAAACCTAACCGGATTAAACTCTTCTCCCTGGATTTTTAATATAAACTCTTTGTAAAAAGTAATGTCAAAATCTAATAAATTAACGCCCCAGTCAAATGGTATGTATGTAATTTTACCCGACGCATTTTCATTATCAATAGTCATTACATATTCACCCCATCGTTCTGTGATGTTACCGTTTAAATGCTCACTTATTTGTGTAAGTATGTCCTTGGTGCTAGTAGGATTTAATTCCAATTCGATCATTTTACTGATTAGTTAAATATTAATAGTTAAAATAATTATTCTCATAATAATTATTACACTTAAATTATTTCCTCAATAATTTACATTCAACAGTATATTTGCTGTTAAAATGTGTTTCGGTTAACTACAATGAGGTTTATAAGCTAAACTTAAAATTAACTTGGGGCACTTTAGCAACTTTTATTATAGTTACTAAACCCTCTATTTAACTAAAAATTTCGCGTAAATTTAAGTAGAATTATTAAAGTTTCCTCTAAATTTAGCTGAAATTCACATTTTAGTAGGATTTTGAATGTACTTACTCTAAATAGGTCAATTTTTAAAGGATATGGGTCAACGCAATCTGTAACCTGCCGTTATATTTGTTCAAAACAAAGTATTAACCAAAATATTAAATTATGATTAAAAAAATAATGTACGTCCTTGCAATAGGAACTTTAGTAATGAGCTGTAATATCGACCAGAAAAAGGACATGGAAATGCCAGAAGTTGATGTCGATATGGAAGAAGGACAACTTCCAACTTTTGATGTTGATTGGGCAGACGTAAATGTTGGTACGACCACAAAAATGGTAGAAGTACCTAAAGTTGTTGTTGTTATGGAGGAAGAAGAAGTAGAAGTACCATATATTGATGTCGATATGCCAAACGATGACGATGACGATATGGACATGGAAAAAGTAGAAAGAACAATCGCTGTTGAAGCAGAAGTAAGTGATGTTGAGCACGATCTTGAAATCAAAGAGATTTGGGCAAAAGGCAATAATCTTTATGTAATCTCTACATTAGAAGCCACAGACACCTCTATTGACGATAAAAAAATGAGAGTTTCTGATCAGGTAACCCTGAACGCACCAGATTTAAATGTAAAGCACTATATCATTGGTGAGCGTCCAGATAGAGTATTTAATACCAGATATACATATGTAGCATCTATGGACGACTTAAAAGTTAAATTAGGTGATGGGTACACATCGGTATATTCAAGATAAGACAATAGCCTATGAATATTTTTGAAGCCATAAGGAAAGACCACGATATACAGAGAAATTTATTAGATAAATTAGTAGATACCTCTGGTGACACTGAGCAACGTAGTTCTATTTTTAAAGAATTAAAGCATGAGTTAAGAATTCATGCAAATAGCGAAGAACGTCACTTCTATAAACCTTTGATACCAGTAGATATGATGCAAGAACATGCAAGACATGGTATTGCAGAACATCACGAAATCGATGAGCTTTTAGAGCAATTGGAAGATACTGAACAAGATTCTTCCGGGTGGTTAAAAATTGCTAAGAATTTAAAGGAAAAAGTGGAGCATCACCTAGAGGATGAGGAACACACATTCTTTCAACTTGCAGGTAAGGCTTTTACAGATACCCAGAAGCAAGAACTAGCTTCAAAATACAATGCTCACATGCAAGAGCAGAGGTAAAAATTTTTTCAAAAATTGCATGAAAAAGAAAACTATCGATATAGATATCGCAAATCAGTTATACGCTGATCCCGAAAACTATATCGATAGTTTTAATTTAGTATATGCCTCAGATGATATTCTTATAATAGAACGGCATAAAAAAGATAAAGAATTTATCTACCTTAAAAAAGGCAAAAGTGTCAAATCGAAAAAGGTCATTAAGAGAATCAATGATCTAGTAGTTCCTCCAGCATGGCAAAAAGTTAGGATTGCAGATTTATCCAATGCACATATACAGGCCATAGGTAGAGACCTGAAGGGGCGCAAACAGTACAAATACCACGTCCACTGGTCAAAAATCAGAAATAGAACAAAATTTTACAAAATGTACGCTTTTGGTCTTCAACTTCCCAAATTGCGTGCCCAAGTAGAAATAGATCTTAAGCATAAAAAATGGACTCGCACAAAGGTTCTTGCCCTAATCCTTAAATTATTAGAAGAAACGCACGTAAGAATTGGAAATAGCTATTACGCAAAAACCAACGAGACTTATGGACTTTCGACGTTAAGAAGCAAGCATGTAGATATTTATAAGGATAAATTAAAATTTGAATTTGTAGGAAAGCGAGGTAAACAACACAGCATAACAATTAGAAATAAGAAACTAATAAGATTAGTAAGTCAATGTGAAGAGATACCAGGCTGGGAACTTTTTAAATTTTTTGATGCTGAGGGTAATAAGCATTCTGTAGACAGTACAATGATTAATGACTATATACACGAGCTATCGGGAGATCTTTTTACTGCCAAAGATTTTAGAACCTGGGGAGCCAGTAAAATATGCTTTGAAACTTTAGAGAATATCGGTTTATCAGAAAACGAAAAGCATGCTAAAAAGAATATTTTAAAAGCTATCGATACAGCTTCTGAAGCTTTAGGAAATACGAGAAATGTGTTGAGAAAATACTACGTTCATCCTCTTATTATGGATTCTTATTTAGATGGTTCAATTGAAACATATTTTAATAATTCTGACACTATAGATGGGCTAACAACTACTGAGTCTTCAATGTTAAATCTAATAAGTACTTACAAACCAAAACTGCAATTGCAATAGCGTTAATTTCTTATGCTTTTGCATTAAGCAATGCCTTCAATCTTCACTAATTTTACATCAGATAATTAAGGTGTAACGATACACGAGATGTAAAAAGATAGACATCTATAAAACAAGCTATCTTCTAACGGAAATCACAATAAAATTATGAGTACATACACAGAAAAAGTAGGAAGTAAATTAAATGAGTTATTAGAAAAAACATATGATGCTGAAAAAGGCTTCAAAAAAGCAGCTGAAAACGTGGATAATCCACAGCTTAAATCATATTTTAAGGATAAGGCTCAAGAACGCTACAACTTTGGCCATGAGTTAAAACAAGAAATTAAAAGTTTTGACCAAGAAGTAGATAAAGGCGGTAGTATAACCGGATCTGCACATAGAGCATGGATGGACGTAAAAAGTTTATTCTCTAACGATGATGCAGAATCTATGCTAGAAGAAGCCATAAGAGGTGAAAAGGCGGCTGTAGGAGAGTATAACGATGTCTTAAACGATACGAGCTTACCATCTACAACAAAGTCTATTTTAGAGTCTCAAAAAAATACAATTCATAACGGATTAGCTAGAATTAAAACCTTAGAGGATTTAAAATAATCCCCAAATGATTAATAGCAGAAAGGGCATTCTATTTTTAGAATGTCTTTTTGTGTTTTTTATCTAAGTTGAGGTGAAATTAATTTCTTTTTTAATATCTTCAACCTAAATAAATTATGTGATATAATATTTTTTTTACACTAACTTAAAACCAATATTATGAGAAAATTAGCATTAATGTTCGCCTTTTTATTTACGCTTGCTTTAACTACAACCAGCTGCAGAGAAACTAAAGATACTGCAGATGATGTTGAAGATGTTGTAGATGATGTTGAGGATGCTGTAGACTAGAGAGTAGCCTCTGTTAAATTAATTTAAAAAAGACTTTTCTTAAGAAAAGTCTTTTTTTTCGATAAAACTCAATGTGCTTACAACATCAATTGCTTAAAAAAATTACGCTGTGACCCTCTAAATAAATTTCAGTATTAAAATATAAATACAACAGATAATACTAAATTGTTTTGAGGTAGAATTTGTAGCATTTAAGACAATCTAGAAAGCTACAAATCACTTACTTGCAGTTAAAAAGAAAAATGTTCTATAAACTATCAAATACAACCAACCTACAAGACATTGAGGCTGCTTTTGATGCAAGGTTTAAGTACCCTTTATTGTATAGGGAATCGTCCTTAATTAACGGGCTATCAGAACAATCGCTACCAGTTATTACAATGGACGATAAGCGCACCATAGATTATGCCATTTGGGGGATATTGCCACAGAATTATCAAGATGATTGGGATAAATTTCAAAATTTCACAAATACACTTAACGTTTCTCTAGATACATTACATAAATTAGATTGGATTGGCGACATTATAAATACCCAACGTTGTATCATTATAGTTTCAGGGTTTTTCACATCCTTTTTGTATAAGGGTGAAATACATCCTTTCTATGTGCATGATAAACATAAAAAACCATTTGCATTGGCAGGAATATATTCAAGGCTAGAAGATGGATTTTTGTCGGTTAGTATAGTCGTTACAGATGCACCAAATGAACTTGCAGAAGTACATAATTTGGGAAAAGATTTTCCTTTTGCCCTCAATGCAAATAATTATGAAGATTGGCTGATTGAGGATAATGATTTTTTAAATAACGGCATAAAAAAAATTAAGCCTTTAGATTTAAAAGCACATGCGATATCGAAAGAGTTTTATAAAAACAATATCATTTTCGACACAATTTTAGAGCCAGCACATTATGATAATTTACCAGTATTTGCACTATAAATTGTCAGGCAGATAATCATTTTCAGTAATGCCTTTCTTCATTTAGTTTGTTAGTTGAAATTCAAAATTTGAAATGTGAAAAAATTCATAAAACAAAATAGACGTTCCATTTACGGAGGCTTGGTAACTATGTTCTTTGTTGGTTTGGGCGTTTTTTTAATTGAAAATCTTTCAGGATATGAAGCTAAACAGCTTCTGGAGTCTTCTCTACCCAGAATAAATATGCTATGTAATACCATAGTGTTGGCATCAGCGACTATTTTAGCGCTTTTACTCACATTAATGGGAATTGGATCCGGGATGGAATCTAAACTCAAAAGCGAATTTTATATTAGTATTCTAAATGTAGCCAGATTTGATACGATTCTATTTATAGTCGGTCTGGTATTATTTCAATTATTTAATATTCCTGTTACTGAATCAGAAAATGTACCATCTAGCTGGTATGTAAACATTTATTGGGCAGTTTTGTTTCTATCTTCCTTTTTAAGCGGTTTTATGGTAATAGTTATTTTGATGCTGTACAATACCGTTGTTAAAATAATTAAGGTAGCTGGATTAGGTAGCAGAGATTATTTTATAGAAGACGATGAGGACGACGATGACAATGATGACGATGTCAAGAATAGCAAAAATTCCTAAAATTAAATGGACAACACTATTTTATTCTACTCGAGCATAATTTTCTGAGTAAAGCTTGTTACCGTCGTCATCAAGTTCAATTTGTCTAAATTTATTTGGATGTAATTCTAACTCAAACATGAATTCTTTTCTGTCTGCAATAACTTCATCCATTACTTCAGAGCCAAAATCTAATACTTCCATTAGCATATCTCCATCAATCTTATAAGTTCCGTAACCAAACCATTCTGAAGAATCTGCAGCCATATGTTTACACCACATCACTTTAGTGTCTGTATACATCTTAATTTGCCTAAAATCCGGATTCATATCAAAAGAATCCACGACCTTATTGTCATTATAATTATAGTATCCAGTTAATTCCCAAGTGCCTTTAAGACTTTTGTTATTCATTGAAGACTCCACTTGGTCTTCTGTCATTTCAACTTTACTCTCAGACTGTTCTTTGCAGGAAAGTGTTAATATAAACACCAAGCTATAAATTAAGAATTTAGATCTCATGATTATCGATTTTGAAATTAGTTACCATTAAATTACAAAATTTAAAGCAGAATACGTTGTGCATTAATAAAGATTATTAGTACATAGATAGTGTTAATAACTATTGTGTAAGGATTTAATCAAAAATCCTACTTTTGTTTCATATTAAAATTTAAGATATGTCTGATACGATTGAAAAATTAAAGTGTTTAATAATAGGGTCTGGACCTGCAGGTTATACTGCTGCGATTTATGCTGCAAGAGCTAATATGGAGCCAGTTATGTATCAAGGTGAGCAACCAGGTGGGCAACTTACTACCACTAATGATGTCGAAAATTTCCCTGGGTATCCAGATGGAATCACTGGTCCGGAAATGATGATTCAGCTACAGAAACAGGCAGAGCGTTTTGGTACTGATGTGAGGCATGGTTGGGTAACAAAGGTAGATTTTTCGGGAGATGTTCATAAAGTTTGGGTAAATGATGAAAAAGAAATTCATGCTTCTACTGTAATTATATCTACAGGTGCATCTGCAAAATATTTAGGACTACCTTCTGAACAAAAATACCTTCAGCTAGGAGGTGGCGTTTCGGCTTGTGCTATATGTGATGGATTTTTTTACAAGAACCAGGAGGTTGTAATTGTTGGTGCTGGAGATTCGGCTTGTGAGGAGGCACACTATCTATCAAAACTTTGTTCAAAAGTTACAATGCTAGTGCGACGTGATGAGTTTAGAGCCTCTAAGATTATGGCTAACCGTGTTAAAAACACTAAGAATATAGAGATTTTGTATAATACGGAAACTGATGAAGTACTTGGTGATGGTCAAGTGGTCACTGGAGTTAGAGCGTTTAATAACCAGACTAACGAGAAGTTTGATATTCCTGCAACTGGATTTTTTGTAGCCATTGGTCACAAACCAAATACAGATATTTTTAAGAACTATTTGGATTTAGATGAAACAGGCTATATTATTAATGCTAAACCTGGAACGAGTAAAACTAATGTTGACGGTGTATTTGTTAGTGGTGATGCAGCAGATCATGTATATAGACAAGCAATTACAGCAGCAGGTACTGGCTGCATGGCAGCTCTAGACGCAGAACGCTATTTGGCAGCTAAAGATGCCGATTTCGAAGTTGCAACCTCAACTTATAATTAATAAGTTAATTAGATAATAAAAAAAGCCGAAGTTTTTACTTCGGCTTTTTTTTGGTGTAATTTTTTATTGCTGCTTTTTTTGCAGTTTTGAAGTATCTTCAAATTTTGTTATAGTAATGGCAGGGCTTCCAAATAGGTAAATTTCACTATCGCCCGAGGCCTCAATTTTAATACTATCTACCGCCATAATTGTTAAATCGCTATTGTCTTCCAAGAGGCATTCCACAGTTTTAGCCTCAAATTTAGGACCATTGAAATTCGTTGAATTGTCTAATCTTAATTTAGTGTTTTGTGCAGTTCCTTCTATTGTGGCATCTGCTCTTAAGTATAAGTCAAAATTCGCCACTTTACTATTAATTAAAGCTTCTAGTTTACTATTATCACTTAATTCTATTGAAGTTGAGTCTGCAGAAAGATTAAGCCTTGCTTTGGATTTTCCTGAACTTTTATATATAAAATTATTTGCGTTAAGATTTAAATAGGCTCTAGAATCTCCAGATGTAATAAGATTAACATCACCGAGCTCCATCGACGTTAAAGATCTAATCTCAGCATCACCTCTGGTTTCGATGGTCCTTAAAATATCACCATAATTTACAGTAATACTTAATTTTTTCTTTGCCCCAATTCGCATAGCTTCTGTAAACGTTAAAACCCCATTAACAACATTAAATTGTATGACCTCATGCAAATTATCATCTGCTTCTATCTCTACAGAGGGTTTACTATTGTAGATCATCTCAATGTCAAAATCGCCATCGACCACTATAGACTCAAAATCGTCTATGTAAGTTTGTTTAATAGTAACATTTCTGTCACCTTTAATTTTTTCTAACGTTTGTGCTATAGCAAAGGGACTAACCAATAAAGTTAGAAACAATAAGGGTATTAGTTTCTTCATTTTAATATTTGTTAAGCTCTACACAGAATGCTATTAATAGAAACGCTGATGTTAGAGCTATTAAACAAATATATACAAAAACCATCCCAAAGTCTAAATAGAATTTAAAATGGCTTATTGCAACTGAAAACAATTCAGTTTTGATTGGTTGGTTGCTTGTGCTGTATTACTTGTGTTTGATACAAGTTTTAATACTGCAATACTTAAGGCAATTCGCTTATTTATTGCTTTCTAACACTACCTGAAGAGTTATCAGACTTATTAACAGTTTGCGGATTACCAGAATATCTTACATCGCCACCGCTTGTTGCTTTGGCGGTAAGTTCTTTAGATGTATTTACGGATATATCTGCACCACTAGTCGCTTTCACGTCAGCCTTCTCAGCACGTAACCCTCTTGCATCAATATCACTGCCGCTGGTCGCAGAAGCATTTAATACTATAGTTTTACCACTAAGCTTTAAATCACTACCACTTGTGGCTTTGCAATCGAGTTGTTTGGTATTTACAGAGAGTTCCATATCTGCACCGCTGGTAGTGCTTAGGGCTAATTTGTTAGCTTCAATTGTATTAGTTGCATACACGTCGCTACCACTTGTCGCTTTTATAAAAGATATATTTTTAATATTCAGCAAAATTTTACGTGATGCAGCTCTTCGAATGTTTTCGGTAGTATAAATTTCTAAAACATCGTTTTCTACTCTAGCTACAATTAAATCGTGAAGATTTTCATCTGCCTCAACAGATAGTGCTACAGCGTCACTCTGTGTAATATAAAGGTCTAGTCCTTGACTAACTTTAACTTCACTAAAATCGGAAGATAATTCTCTATCGATAGTGACTACGTTTCTGTTTCCGTCTAAACCTTCTCCCAAATTCATAGAGAAATTGCAGGAAAGCATAAGTACTCCAATTATGCTTGTTACGATAATTCTTGTTAATGTGCTCATGTTTGATTGTTTTATCTATCTACAATACCTATATGGTTTTGGGATAGTTGATTGATTATATATTGTAAATTTAACTTTAATTAGTTGATTTTTAAATTAAAAGAGGACCAGTTGTAGAATCTAAGTGCTCAATTGTCATTAACTTCTAGATCTAAACCTTCTTCATTAATTTGCAAACTCATATCTGGTGCTTCATCATTCGTCGCTTCATTTTCAGTAGATAATTGGTCGAGGTCTTCATTTTCCTCTTCTAGACAATTTAGACACTCTACATCATCGGTTAATATTTTGTAGTAATTACCAGACTTTACTTTGTTGAAAATGTTATTGTAATAACCTATATGCCTGTAATATCTAGGAAAATTTTTATGAGTATATAAAACAGTGCCTTCTGGTAAATACAAGGTAACTCTAATTTCCTGCTCACTAAATTTGTTTCTAATATCTGTGGTTAAATACGATGAGAGGTCAAGATTGTTATTTGCTAACGAAAAACTATAATCTATTTCTTCTGCTCGTTCTTTTGCTATACTGTAATTGCTTCCAGTAGCTTCCTTATCTATATGTATAGATGCTATGGAATCTGTTGTTGATTTTAGAATGAAATTAACGTCAGATGACACTATTTTACGCCCTGTCTCATCTTCTGTAATACTAAAACCATCGTTATGGTTAAAGCGGTAACTATTATAATTTTCCAAAGCAGAAATACTTAAATTCAATGTGTCTCCAGTTTTTAAACTAAGTGGTTCTGTTGTTGTGACTTTAGCATCAAAAGCATGTTCTGTAGCTTGTTTAATACCAGTAATTACAAGACCTATTATTGCCATTATCCATAAACCTAATAACGTAAATTTTGCAATGTTACCAATAGATTTTAAGTTGTTTACTAAAATTTTTAAGCCTAGGTAAAAAACAAAAAAGAAAGGAATGCCAAAAGCAAAGAACAATAACAAGGACATTAGCCATATCGGAATATTTGCGGCATTAGCGACATATAAAAAGTCCATACCTGGGAAATGGATAGCATCTGTTATGCCAATTGTAAAAAAGGCTACAATTAAGGCAATTAGAGCAGCTATACCAGTAACTATTAATATAATGCCGATAAATTTTGCAATCACCTTTAGGAAAAACATTATGATGCTTCCGATAGATTCAAAAAAAGTTTGAGAACTCGATTTTATTCGATTTCCATGTTTTTTGTAATCGACGCTCTTTACAGTTTCTGAAATACTGTCAGTTACGCTATCGATCTCGTCCATTAACATTCCACCCTTTTCTTTTAGGTTTACATTTTTTACAGTTTCTGATACCGAATCAATGCCGTCTTTAATTTTTTTTTCAATGTTACTAATGTTAACAGCATCGCCTGTCATCATTAGTTTTTCTGCAGTAGTTTTTGCTTCTGGCACAAGTGCCCAGAATATAAGGTAGATAAAAATAAATGTACCACCAGATCCAACAGCTAATAAGATCCAGATTAAACGCATCCACATAGACTCTATACCAAAATAATGACTTAAGCCTGCAGCTACACCGCCTATATATGAATTGTCTGTGTCTCTGTAAAGTTTTTTAGTTGGTCCAGAATAGCTTGGTTTTTTGGTTTGTGGTTCGTCTTCAAAAATTTCGTCATCGACTAAATAGTCTTCTGGTTGTCCCATAATGGTAATCACTTCATCAACAAGTTTAATTCCAACAACTTGCTTTTCATTCTGTATACGCTCAGCGAATAATTCCGCGATGCGTGCTTCTATATCTGCGATTATTTCAGATTGGCCTTGAGAGTCTGTAAATGAACGTTTTATAGCCTCAAGATAGCGTGATAATTTAAGATATGCATCTTCATCTATGTGGAAGAATATACCTGCTAAATTTATATTGACTGTTTTATTCATTTCTTTGGTTTTTTTGTACTGGTTACTAGGTTAACTGCATTTTGTAAGTCGCTCCATGTGGCGTTTAATTCATTTAGAAACAGCTTTCCTGTTTCTGTAAGACCGTAATATTTTCGAGGTGGTCCAGAGGGGGATTCTTCCCAACGGTAATTGAGCAATCCAGCATTTTTTAGCCTTGTTAATAGTGGATAAATTGTTCCTTCTACAACAAGCATTTTTGCGTCTTTTAGTGTGCTCAGAATCTCTGCCACGTACGCATCTTCATCTTTTAAGATGGATAAAATGCAGTATTCCAGTACACCTTTACGCATTTGTGCTTTCGTGTTTTCTATCTTCATATTAAGCGTGTCTTAAATTTTATTAAACTGTTCATTTTTTGATTGATTATGATGAATATATTTTTGATTTATGTTTTTCTGCAGTCATTGATTATTTCAAAAATTTAATGGTCAACGGATACTCGTAAAGCTTGCCATCTCTTGCAGATAAGCTTGCCTTAACTATAAGTGCGAGTTCTATAATAAATGCAATTACAGCTAATGCTCCTAGACCACCACCAATATAAAGTAGAGGCGAGGGTTCGCCAACATTGATATGAAAATCATGAAATCCACGAAAATCGATAACGTCCATTCTGCTAAACAGATTAAAGATGAAAAATGGAACACTAATAGTACCTATAATAATAGCATAAAGAAAAATACTGATCTGGAAGTTAATTATCTGTTTGCCATGCTGGTTAACAAACTCTGACTTTTGCTTATTAATTACCCAGAGAACAATAGGGCCAATAAAATTACCGAACGGGATTATAAATCTCGAAAATGTTGAAAGATGAATAAATGTAGCTAGGTTTTTGTGGTGGTTATCTATCATTTTAAATTTATATAATAGTTTCTTATACAAATATATGTCTTTAAAAAGGTATTATGTTACGCAAAGTACTAAAAATTAACATTTATTTAACATTAGAAAGATCTCTTATTTTGAACTATTTTAGTGAAAAATATCAGGCTTTATAATGAAAATATCACCCTCTAAACTCAATGTGTTTTTAATGTTTAAGCTGCCTGCGGCGTTTATTTCAGGAGTAAGGGCAAGGCAAATAAATGATACCACTTGCATAGTGACCGTTAAACACCGCTGGATTAATCAAAATCCGTTCAATTCTATGTTTTGGGCAGTACAAGGTATGGCAGCAGAATTAACAACTGGAGCTTTGGTAATGAAAAAAATAAAAGAGAATGGTAGCGATATTTCTATGCTAGTTGCTAATAATAATGCAATATTCACCAAAAAGGCCAAGGGTAAAATTACCTTTACCTGTAATCAGGGTCAAAAAATAGACGAAGCTATTCTTAATGCAGTAAAAACTGGCGAAGGTCAAACCGTCTGGCTAAACTCCAATGGCGTAAATACCGATGGCATAGAAGTATCTTCATTTAATTTTGAATGGACACTTAAGGTTAAATCCTAATTGTTAGGATTATGTCTCTGCATAAAATTTGAATTTATTTTAGTTGTAACAAAACACATTTGAAAGCAACTTATAATGGTATCAATTATTAATCAAAATACATTATGGAAAAATTACCGGATTTTACAAATAGAAATGCTCACGAAATTGATTACCGAATATATGGTGAAGAAATGCAGTATGTAGAAATAGAGTTAGACCCACAAGAAGCCGTTATCGCAGAATCAGGTAGTTTTATGATGATGGACGACGGAATAAAGATGGACACCATTTTTGGAGATGGATCGGAAAAAGATAAAGGCTTTCTAGGAAAAATATTAGGTGCTGGTAAGCGAATTTTAACTGGCGAAAGTTTGTTTATGACTGCATTTTATAATAATCTTTCTGGCAAACGCAATGTGTCTTTTGCATCGCCTTATCCCGGTAAAATTATACCTATAGACTTGACCGAGTACAACGGTAAATTTATATGTCAAAAAGATGCCTTTTTATGTGCAGCGAAAGGCGTGAGTGTAGGTATTGAGTTTTCTAAAAAGCTAGGCAGAGGACTTTTTGGTGGGGAAGGATTTATAATGCAAAAACTAGAAGGGGATGGTATGGCCTTTGTACACGCCGGAGGAACCACAGCCGAAAAAACATTAGGAGTTGGTGAAACACTCCGTGTAGATACAGGTTGTATTGTAGGTTTTACGCAATCTATTGATTACGATATTGAATTTGTTGGTGGTATAAAAAATTCTGTATTTGGAGGCGAAGGATTATTCTTTGCCAAACTAAAAGGACCAGGAAAAGTTTATATACAATCTTTACCATTTAGCAGATTAGCAGGTAGGGTTTTAGCATCGGCACCAAGAGGTGGAGGAAAAGATAAAGGTGAAGGCAGTATTTTAGGAGGTTTGGGTGATTTATTAGATGGAGATAATCGCTTTTAGAAAATTGAACTTGCGCTATAATGTTGTTTGTCAGTTAGTTGTGTTGTAAGAAATCTCTATTTGTAATTCTAAAACTCATCGTGATAATTGTGCCTTTAATATAAAAAGCTGTTAATCTTGCACTTTGCATCTATTTTTTTCTTAATTTTAAGAATGTAATTGAAATTATTAGCCTATAGAAAAAAGTTACTTTTTGTTAAACCTAAAATTTAAAAATACCTATGGCGCGAGCAATGTATGAGTACACTAAAACTGTACTTAACAAAGTAAGTTTTGATGCGACATTATTTTGTAAAGAAGTGCAAAAAGCGGTAAGAAGATTACTGCCTCACGAACTTGAAGATTTAAGAATTTTTATTCAGTCCCTGATCAATCAAAACCCGGAATTAAATCAATGTTTAATATATTTAAAGGCATAAATAAAAAAAGCGACCCTAAGGTCGCTTTTTTTTATTTGGATAGCGGACTAACAATTTCGACATTACTAAAAGCGATAGCACCTCTAATTATTCCGGAAATAACACTGTGCATAGCGTCGATAATTTGCATTTTTAATTCGCTCTTATGGTAAATTATACTTACTTCTCTTGCTGGCGAAGGTTCAACAAAGTGTCTCAAATTTGAATTTAATTTTTCTTTAATATCTAAAGTATGTAAATAGGGTAGGAGTGTCATTCCCAACCCTTCATTAGACAATTTTATTAAGGTTTCTATACTACCACTTTCTAGTTGGAATGTTTCATCACTCTGGTTTTTAAAAGCTTTACATAAATTAATAACGCCATCTCTAAAACAGTGGCCATCTTCTAAAAGTAACATATCTTCAATTTCAAGATCAGTGACTTCAATTGTTTTTTTACTTTGTAATCTGTGATTGTTTGGAATATATGCGACGAATGGTTCGTAATAAAGTACGCGTTCTTTTATATTGTCACTCTCTAAAGGGGTAGCTGCAATTGCTGCGTCTAAGTGTCCATCACTAATTCGTGTAACAATTTCGTCGGTCGTTAATTCTTCAATCTTTAATTTTACTTTCGGATATTTTTTAATAAAACTTTTTAAGAACATTGGTAATAATGTTGGCATTATGGTAGGTATGATACCAAGCCTAAACTCCCCTCCAATAAAGCCTTTTTGCTGATCGACTATGTCTTGAATACGGTCGGCTTCATTCACTATACTTCGAGCTTGTAAAACAATTTTACGACCTGCATCTGTTAATTCAATTGGTTTTTTACCTCTATCGAAAATGATGATATCGAGTTCGTCCTCTAATTTCTGAATTTGAGTACTTAATGTAGGTTGGGTTACAAAACATTTTTCGGCCGCTTTTGTAAAATTTTTATGTTCTGCTATCGCTAATGCATATTTAAGTTGAGTAATTGTCATATTTATGTATATTCATTTAGGCTATAAAAGTATAAAAACTATTCATAAAAACTATGCTAATTTTGACTTAAATGAGTCGTATATTTAGGATAACAAAAAAGAAAGAATATGACACTAAATAGTATTGGTTTAGACACCAAAAAAACTGAAGAATTAGCTAATGACTTAAATCAACTATTAGCTAATTTCCAATTATATTATCAAAATTTAAGAGGGATACACTGGAATATAAAAGGTCGTGCGTTTTTTGATTTGCATGTAAAGTTTGAAGAGTTATATACAGATGCCAATTTAAAAGTAGACGAAATTGCAGAACGTATTTTAACTCTAGGAGCAACGCCTTTACATACATTTGAGGACTATACCAAAGCGGCAAAAGTACCTGTTGGCAAGAATATTTCGAAGGATGAAAAAGCGGTGCAATTAATTGTAAACTCGCTTTCGGAGTTATTAAAAATAGAACGAGGAATTTTAGACAGGTCAGATGAGATTGGTGATGAAGGAACTAATTCTATGATGAGCGATTTTATTACCGAGCAAGAAAAAACAGTTTGGATGATGAAAGCTTGGCTTGGTGAAACTGTATAAATAAAATGGACTGCTAAAGCAGTCCTTTTTAATATTTTGATTGATGATATTTTTTTAAAAGCGAATATTTAAATCTAGGTTTTCATCAGAAACAGTAATCTTTGCATCATCGTATTGTGGTGGTCCAAAAGACATGATATTGTTGGATATGCCGTAAGATTCTAATGGCATCCCATTTTCCTGAAAATCCATTCTTTGGTTTCCATTTTCGTCGTGAAGCGCCATAACTGCATATTCACCTGGTTCTACATTATTAAAAGTAATAACTACTTTTCCGTCTTTAATTTCTGATTCAGCATTCATTATACCTGCATTTTTCATAAACGTATCTTCGGTATGTAATGATACTATTACTTTTCCATTGTTATTTTTTACGTTATCAATTGTCACTGTTATAGTTTTAACAACGCTTTGTGAAAAGCTAAATAACGAAGTAAAAATAAGTGCGACAACCAAAACTGCTTTTTTAATCACTGCCTTTTTATTGTTTTTGACGGTTCTGTTAATTGTTGAAGTCATAATAGAATGGTTTAAATTGTTGTTGATTTATGATTCAAATATCTGGTGAATTTTAAGGTTAAAATAACATGTGTTACCGAATTGTGGTTTTAATGGGATGAGTTGTATTTCCTTTGCATAATACAAGTAATCAAAATTAATGTAATATAAGTCTTCACTAAGTTCTAAATTTTGGTCATATTGAATAGGCACATTTATCCCCAATATAATTTGGATTTTAATGTGCCTCAACTTTAAATAGATTCCTACCTTCGTAGATATGACAAATCTTAAAAATTAAATTAAAAAATGTTTTTTCAAATCGTAGACATATTAGGAACCATTGCTTTTGCCATTTCTGGGGCATTGGTGGCAATGAATAAACGTATGGATCCCTTTGGCGTGCTTATTATAGCATTTGTAACTGCCGTTGGTGGTGGAACCTTACGAGATGTTATGATTGGTGTTGAACCTGTAGGGTGGATGCGAAATATGACCTACGTTTATGTCATAACTGGTGCTGCATTGTTTGCGGTAATATTTAGAAAACGTATTTCATACTTAAGAAAATCGCTATTTTTATTCGATACTATAGGTATAGGTTTGTATACGGTTGTTGGTATAGAGACAGGTTTAATTGCAGGATTACACCCTGTGATTTGTATTGCGTTAGGAACTATGACTGCATGTTTTGGTGGCGTTATTAGAGATATACTTTGTAATGAGATACCCGTTATATTTAGAAAAGAAATTTATGCAACAGCATGTATTCTTGGCGGTCTTACCTATTTTCTTTTACTTCAGTTTTTAGCTGATACTAATTTTGTATTTGTTATAGCAGGCTTTATAGTAATTCTCGTTAGACTCCTTGCTGTTAGATATAAAATTAGTTTGCCGAGTTTGTATAAAAAGTAGTTTTATTTTTTCCGATCAGGACTGTCATAGCTCACCATCCAGTTAATGCCAAACTTATCGGTAAACATTCCAAAATAAGACTCCCAAAATGTTTTTTCCATCGGCATTATTATTTCACCACCATTGGAAAGTTCTTTGAACAAACGATCTGCCTCATTCTTACTTTCTGTATTAATAGAAATTGAGAAGTTGTTACCAGGCTTATGATTTGTAGCCCATTCACCACCTGTATCACTACCCATCAATACAGAATTTTCACTTATAGGTAGTGTAACATGCATAACTCTATTCTTATCTGCTTCTGATATTGGAAATTCTGGATTCTCCGGCATATCTTTAAATCTCTGGAGCATTTCAAATTCACCACCGTAAACAGATTTATAAAACAGAAAAGCGACTTCGCAATTGCCATTGAAATTTAGGTATGTGTTAAGTGTAGTCATCTTGGTTTGTTATTGAAATTAGTTTTGTTTTTGCCTGCAAGCACATTCGTGATGCTCGTTTAGATAAGCTATTGTGTCTTGGCTTAGCTGCTCTACAATGTTAAGGTTTATATCCTCAAGTTTTTTAAAATAAATACAAGCTTTACCCATTTTATATGTTCCTAAATCATTAAGTAAGCGATCACTTTTCGCGGTTTTAGAGTATACATAAAGCGAGAATTGTGCTTTGCGTGGTGAAAATCCCAACAACGGAGCTTCGCCTTCATGACCACTGGCATATTTATATTGATAGCTACCAAATCCAATAATAGTTGGTCCCCACATTTTTGGTTCAAAACCAGACCACTTTGTCATTAATTCAATTAATTTAAAACTGTCAGCTTTTTTCTGATCGCTATCAACATAGGTATTAATAAATTTGGAGACGCTCACTTCAGTTTCTGTTGTTTTATTCTTTGCCATAGTTATTGGGTCTAGTTTACATTATTATCGTACTATAATTAGTCTACATGCTGTCCGAAAGTTAATAAATTATTATCTGGATCCAGTATCGAAAATTCTTTTTGTCCCCATGGTTGCATCTTTAACTTGCCATTTGGATGAATAGTAATATTATTGTTTAGATAAGAACGATATAGGTGATCTATAGCATCTACTCTAATATAGACCATGCCATAATTTTCTTTAGGAACTAAGTCTTTAAATAGAAAGAAATGAATTTCAATCAAATCTTTTTTAAACATTAAGTAACCCTCGTAATCCTCATCTCCAAGTTCTTCATAACCTAATTTTTCTATATAGAATAATCGTGTTACCTCTTTACTCCGCATAGGTAGTTTGGGATGGATTGCCGTTATCATAATTATAGTTTTAGAATATTAATAAGGCTTATACTTGCTAATTATTTGTTTAAATTGTAGAACAATGATTTAGTTCACTTTTTCATGATGACTTTCAATTTCGGACTTGGACAGGTTCAGAAATTGGGCCGCATTATTATAATAAATATCTCGTTTTTGTTGATCACTAAGCCAATCGAGATTATATATAATTTCCATGTTTTTTCGGACCGTGCCAAAATAATCGGAAGCAAACATTAATCTGTTTCCTAAGCCTTCGCTATAGAGCTTTTTAACATTTGGTTCCCACACCTTTTTTGGCATAAACATACTTACAGCCGAAATCTCACAATAAATTTGTGGGTAGGCCTTCATTAATTGAATGGATTGCTCTGAATATTCCCCACCGTAATGCATGAGGTAAAGCTTTAGTTTTGGATGTTTCTTTAAAATTGGAATAAGAAGTTCTGGATTAGCAAATACAGGGTCGTAATTAGGCTTTTCCCCTTTGTTCACATTCTCAACAGGTGGTCCACTATCTGCATGAATGCCTACAGGTAGATTGAACTCTTCGGCAATTTTCCAATAGGGTTCTAATCGCGTATCTGTAGGTGGTATGCCGTAGTAATTAAACATTGACTCTCCTAGACTTTTAAAATTGCCGGATTTATAAATTTCTCGCAATTCCGTTTCAGAATAAAATTCTTTAGTACAGGGTTGGTCTTGCTCTACAGTTATCATGCAGGGGAAAATAAGTCCTGACCAAAACAGACCATCTGTTTTGGCATATACTTTAGCGTATTTCAATGGGCCACCACCTAAAGCCAAGACAACATTATTGCTGCGATAATCTTGAATGATCCAATCTAGTTTAGCCTTATCAATATCAGTATTTAAATGCCTGTAATTCTCATTGTCGTCATAGCCTTTAGTGATATGTAGATGCATATCTATGACTGGCTGTCCTTTTAAAAAATCATCAAAAGAGTTTTGAGAAAAAATAGGTAAGCAACACGTCGCAGATACAAGCAGCAAAAAGAACGTATAAATTTGATTTTTCATTTTCTTAACGATTTATAATACTATTGATAGTTTCTTTTATTTATAGTGGCTAATAATAAAGATACAAAACGTTTTTAAAGTCTGATTATGAGAGGTTAATGTCCAGATCTAAATTTAAAACAGAATTACATACCATTAATTTTAAGAATTGCAGGTAATTCTCGTCAACGATTGTTAGTTACTAGAAAAAAATGCCATGCTGATTCAATATTTTATCAGATCAATAATTAATTTACCATTACTTTTAAACTAAAATTAAATCACATTATGGAATTATTAATTGGTTACGTAGGTTTTATTATTTGTGCTTACTCTGTAATTGCAAATGATGTAATTCAAACACTTGGTACATTTATATCTTCTAATTTAAAAGTGAAGTGGTGGTGGCTTTGGATTTTTGCGATTTGTATTCTATCTCTAACGTTAATATATGGATGGTGTATTAATAATGGTGATGTTACTTATGGAAGGTTAGATAATATTCCTTATCCTAAAGATTTAAATTGGTTGTACCTCTTAGCACCTTTGGCACTCTTAATTATTACACGTTTGGGAATACCAGTAAGTACTACCTTCATGATATTAAGTGTGTTTTCAACTAGCTTAATTATTGAAAAAATGATTTTAAAATCAGTTTACGGTTATGCAATATCATTTCTTTTCGCGCTTGTGGTCTATGTAATTATATCTAAAAAAATTGAATCAAAATTCTCTCTAGAAGCTTTAGAGAATAAAAAGAATAAACACTATTGGTCTGTTGCCCAATGGTTTTCTACTGCTTTTTTGTGGTCGCAATGGCTTATCCAAGATTTTGCGAATATTTTTGTTTTTCTTCCAAGACGTTTGTCGCTAGAACAACTTTTAATGTCATTGTCCTGTATACTTCTAATTATGGCATATATTTTTAGGAAAAGAGGGGGGCGGATTCAAAAAATAGTCAATCAAAAATCTAATACTAATAATATTCGATCAGCAACGATTATCGATTTAATTTATGGTGTTTTTTTGTTTGTTTTTGGTAATCTTAATTCGATTCCAATGAGTACTACTTGGGTTTTTGTTGGCATTCTAGCTGGTCGAGAATTAGGAATTACATATCTTTTAAATAAATCAAAAATTAAGTATACTTATATTATAATTGCCAAAGATTTTGGTAAAGTAAATATTGGACTCATAATAAGTGTAGTAATGGCATTTGTAATCCAATATCTAAAATGATATAACTTTCTGCTCAATTATCATATTGCAACTCAAATAGATGTCGCTAATAAAGGCGGAATTTCGATAGATATAGAAAATGATTTAATTTACAAGGTTAATCATAACAGGTCTAGTCATAATATTCATTTTTGAGTGTCGATTGTTGCTCAATCACATTCGGATTACGGTATAAATAATTGACCAAATAAGACCTATTATTAAAGAGATAACAGCACCTTTGATCATGGTCTGTTTTCGTTTTATTGCAAGTCCCAAGAAATAAATGTCAGTTGTTATTTCGTCAAAAACAGCTTTTCCACTTTTCGTAATTCGTTCAAATTCGGTTTGAAATTCTGACAAAGATTTATTTGCAAAATTTCCTGCATATAAACTTCCGTTATAGCCACTCTGTTTATATCCTTTTCCTAAATATTTGTGCGGTAACATTCCGATAAGTGCAAATATCATTGAAATTAAAGTGAAGTAAATTATAGAGGAAATAAAAATTCCAATATTATGTTTATCAATTCCTGTGGCCAGGTGCATTGCACCAAACAAAAAAGTAATTAAGATGGAGTTGACGGTTAAAATAATCGAGGCTTTATTGTCCACCATTCTTAAAAGGGAATAATGATTTCGGGATAAGGTTCGGTACAATGTATCCAGACTTCTTGAGTCAAGTTTATTGCTGTCCTTTACTTTTTTAATTTCCGTTGTTGGAGTTTTTTCTTTTATATCCATTTCGTCTAATTACTCTAAGGATTCACTGCGTTTATTTCTGATTGCGAAACTTTTAATTAATTAAGTAATATATTGCCTGTATCCAATTGAGAATAGATAAAACTTTGCCTTTTATTAGCTCTGAGATACTGGAAAACCTCTATCGCGCATTAAGGCTTCAATACTTGCATCTCTACCTCTAAATTTTCTAAAAGCTTCTGCCGGATCCATAGCGTTTCGAGGTGCAAATAAATATTTAACCAATTTAGCTGCAACCTCTTTATCATAAAAACCGTCTGGAGCTTCTCTAAAAGCTTCAGATGCATCACTTGTAAGAACATCTGCCCACATGTATCCATAATAAGCAGTAGCGTAGCCTTCACCAGAAAATACATGTCCAAAGTGTGGCGTTCTATGGCGCATTGGTAATTCCTTAGGCATCCCAAGTTCATCCAGTGTTTCACGTTCAAACTTATCGATATCAATATCTGTTGGATCTGCCAGATGTAGCTTCATATCAATTAATGCCGAAGCCAAATACTCAGTAGTTCCAAATCCTTGATTAAATGTAGATGCTTTCTTTATTTTTTCGACAAGCTCAGCAGGAATTGGTTCACCTGTTTCGTGATGAACTAAAAATTGATTTATCACTTTATCTGTAAATAACCAACGTTCTAATAATTGCGATTGAAACTCTGTATAATCTCGTACGCCACCATTTAATGTTGGGTATTTTACATTAGAAGAGAAGAAGTGAAGGGCGTGCCCGAACTCATGGAAAAATGTTGTGGCATCATCCCACGAAACTAAAACAGCTTCGCCAGGTGCTGGTTTTACAAAATTGGAATTGTTTGAGGCCAATACGTTCTTTTCTCCTTCAAAGGAGGTGTAACTTCTGTAGGTTGTAGCCCAAGCTCCAGAACGTTTCCCTTGTCTTGCAAAAGGGTCTAAATACCAAAGGCCAATGTGTTTACCAGAATCTTTATCTGTTACTTCCCAGACCTTAACATCTTCATGAAAAACAGGGACTGTTCCTTCTTCGACTGGTGTGAAATTATAATTAAACAACTCACCAGCGGTAAAGAACATAGCATCTGTTAATTTATCGAGTTGCAAATATTGTTTTACTTCGTCACTATCTAAATCATATTTTTTTTGTCTTACTTTCTCAGCGTAGTATCTGTAATCCCATGGCTCTATAGAAATGTCATCGCCTAATTCATTAGCTACTTCTTGCATATCCGCGACTTCCTCTTTCACTCTTGCTGTAGCTGCTGGCCATACCTTTAACATTAAATCCATAGCATTTTCTGGATTTTTAGCCATACGGTCTTGTAATCGCCATTGGGCATAATTATCGTAACCCATTAAACCGACACGTTCTTTTCGAAGTTTTAAAATTTCGGCAATTAGTTGGTTATTGTCATATTCATCGCCATTATCTCCACGCGAGTAATAGTTTTCCCAAACCTGTTTGCGTAATTCTCGTTCTGTAGAATATGTTAAAAACGGATCCATTGATGAACGTGTGTTCGTAATAGCGTACATACCTTCTTTATCGTTATCTGAAGCAATTTTAGAAGCAGATTTAATGAAACCATCAGAGAGTCCGCCAAGTTGGTCCTTAGTTAGATAGGTAATGTAATTTTCTTCATCATGCAGGACGTTGTTAGAAAATTTGGTGTATAATGTAGAGAGTTCCTTGTTTATTTCTGCATAACGCTTCTTCTTTTCAGCATCTAAATTGGCCCCATTCATTTCGAATCCTTTATAAATCAAATCTACGACACGTTGTGCCTGTGGTTCTAATGGTTCTACTTGTGAATTGTCGTAAACTGTTTTGACGCGTTGAAACAATTTTTCGTTTTGTGTTATTTTAGAATTAAACTCAGAAAGTTTAGGCGCTAGTTCTGCCTGAATTTCTCTAAATTCTGGTGAGGACACATTACTAGACATTATACCATAATAAGTAAAAACTCTGTTTAGTTCTTTACCTGCACTTTCCATAGCGATAATGGTATTTTCAAAAGTTGGGCCTTCTTCATTGTTAGCAATTTCTTCAATTTCTTCTAAATTGCGTTTCATGCCTTTTTCTACGGCTTCCTTTACATCAGCAACATTCATTTTGTCAAAAGCCGGCACACCTTCATAAGGTCCTTTCCACTCTTGCAGCAATACATTATCAGTCATTAAAATTTTATCTGTTTTAGACTCTTCTTTGCAGCTAGCAAATAAGATTAAACTACCAAGTATGGTAGCTTTAATTGATTTAGAAATCATGGTAGTTAGTTTTCAAATTTGAGAAAACAAGGTACTAAATTTAGTGATGAAGATTCTTAATTATTCTATAATTTTAACGGTCTTTATGTAAACATTTTTAAGTGGCCACTCGCCATCATCAGTTTCTACAGCTGCAATTTTGTCCACAACCTCCATGCCGTCAATGACTTCGCCAAAAACAGTATATTCACCATCTAAATGGTAGGCTCCATCAGGTTTTTGAACAATAAAAAACTGGTATGGAGATGCTAATTTATAAGCATTTTCAATTTCACTGCTTGGCATAGAAACGGCGCCTCGCTTATGCGTGTAACCGCGTTTGGTATCTGGTGGTAACAAATAACGGCCAATTTTACTTCGGCGTTTATAAATATTCATACCATCACTACTACCACCTTGAATGACGAAGTTGGGCACAACTCTATAGAACTGGGTAAAGTCAAAATAGTTTTGTTTGGTCAGAAAAATAAAGTTAGCACGATGAAATTTAGTTTTATCGTATAAAAGAATATCGATATTTCCGAAGTCTGTTACGATGCGCACTTTATTTTCCTTATGCTCCTTTTCGTACTCCAGAAAGAACTCCATAGCATTATCGTCGGTAAGTTTAGGGTACTTTCGCTGCTTCACAGAATTGGATGTACTATCTAACGTATCTTTTGAGGTTTCTTTTTTATCTGGAGAATCACTTTGTTTTGAAGTTTGTTTATCTTCACAACTCATTATTAACAAACCGATACAAAGAATTAATATAAATCTCATAAATGCTATTTAATACGTTTTTAGAATCCGTAGTAAAAATAAAACATCTTGAGCTTTTTGGCGAAACATCTCACGCTAAAATGTCACCGCCATACCGCTTAAAACTAGCAGAAAAAATGAAAGCAAATGCGGCATCCGCTAAAAAAGCTGGAGTAATGGCATTGTTTTATCCTAATAGTAAGGGAGAAACCTATTTAGTTTTAATCCTACGAAAAACGTATAAGGGCGTTCATTCCGCACAGGTAGGTTTCCCAGGTGGAAAATATGAACAAGAAGATATGGAGCTAAAAGTAACGGCGATAAGAGAAACTGAAGAAGAAGTGGGCGTACCGAAGGATGTAGTTGATATTGTAAGAGCTATTTCGCCCTTGTATATACCACCGAGCAATTATATTGTTCACCCATTTGTGGCTACAGCGAAACAACCATTAAACTTTGTTAAACAGGATGAAGAAGTGGAAGCTATTATTGAAGTCAATTTAATGGATCTTTTGAATGAAAATAACAGTATAACTACAAGAGTGCCAACATCTTTTGGAGTTGAGGTTGATGTGCCGGCATTTAAATTAAATGGTCATGTTGTTTGGGGAGCTACTGCAATGATGCTTGGCGAATTAAAAGACTTGCTAAAACAAGTTTTATAGCGTATCTTATTTCTTACTTTTGTAGATGTTAAAAATTGATAATGATTTATGGGGTTATTTAAAAAAAATCCTTTCGGACACATACTTTGGGTGAAAAAATGGTTAATCAGAATCCTTGGTTTATTCACGCATAGACGCTTTAGAGGATTTAATGATCTTCAGATTGAAGGTTCCGAAATTATAAAGAACCTTCCAGATACTAATGTATTATTTATTTCAAATCATCAAACCTATTTTGCAGATGTAATTGCCATGTTTCACGTATTTAACGCTAGTCTTAGCGGACGTTTAGATAGCATTAAAAATGTAGGTTACTTATGGAATCCTAAATTAAATCTCTATTATGTAGCAGCAAAAGAAACCATGAAATCTGGGCTTTTACCTAAAATTTTTGCATACACGGGCTCCATAAGTATTGAGCGTACTTGGAGGTCTCAAGGAAAAAATGTAAATCGGCAGGTAAAGATGAGCGATATAACTGCTATAAAGACAGCATTAAATGATGGCTGGGTAATTACCTTTCCACAAGGCACTACTACACCATTTAAACCGATTAGAAAAGGGACTGCCCACATTATAAAAACCTATCAACCTATTGTTGTTCCTATTGTGATTGATGGCTTTAGAAGATCATTCGATAAGAAAGGCTTAAGGATTAAAAAAAAGAATATTTATCAATCTTTTGAGATAAAAGAACCTCTACAAATAGATTATGAAAATGAATCTATCGCAGATATTGTGGAAAAAATTGAATATGCTATTGAACAACATCCTTCCTTCTTAAAAGTAATTCCTCAAGAGGAAATAGAGGAGAAAGAACGCTTAAACAAAACATTGAGAGATTGGTAAATATATAGAATCACCTATTGTATGATCTTGGAGATCTCTCCATATGGATTTGCTAAACTTCCAATTTTTTTAATTCGTCATAATTCTTGTTAAGACGTCTTAAAAGAATACCATATATTAATCTATAGAAAAGCCAGAATATTAATAGTAATACACCTGTAATTACAACCGTTACTGCTAACATCATTAATGTTTGTGCAGAATTCATTGCGGCTACCTGGTCGTGAAACTCTATATTTTGTTGAAATTCAAAGTAAAGGGATAAGGGTATAGATATAAAGATCATTACCAAATTAAAGATCACGTAGTATTTAATTACTTTTCGAGTTCTAAATATGCTCTCCATTAATTTTTTGGCATTGTCTGTAATGGAAATAGATTTATAGGCTTTAAATAGCAAATAGATAAAAACAAGTATTACAACAATACTTAAAACAGACAACCCTAAAAACAAAGGATTTTCATAACTGGTAACTAATTTTTCTCTATAAGTTTCAGATAAGAAATATGGCAGTGTGTTAACTAAAATCCAAAAGGCAAACTCTGCTATACTAATATAAAACAAGGTCTTTACAATAGACGATGATTTTTTATGTAACATCGTATATATGTCTGTGTTCGAAAAACTTTTAAAGCCTTCTTCACCTTTAGTCCAATTCTTCTTTAATAAATCTAATTCATCCATAATCCTACGGATTTAATATTGTTCTTAATTTCTTTTTTACACGGTTCATTTTTACTCGTGCATTTACCTCACTTATACCTAAAGTTGCGCTAATTTCTCTGTAGTCTTTGTCTTCCAGATATAAGAAAACCAAGGCTTTTTCAATGTCATTTAACTGATGTACAGCTTGGTATAATAGCTTTAACTGTTGCTCTTCGGTATCGTCATATTCTTCTGCTTTAATCTTAAATTCAACAGCGTCAAACTCCTGTGTTCGTATCCGTCTTTTCGATTTTCTGTAGAGCGTTATTGCTGTATTTAATCCTACACGATACATCCAAGTACTAAATTTAGCGTCGCCTCTAAACTTGGGGTATGCACGCCATAACTGAATTGTTATTTCTTGAAATAAATCGTTATGTGCATCCGCATTATTAGTATATAAACGACATACCTTGTGTACAATGTTTTGATGCTTCTGCAACTGTTCTACAAAACTATGTTCTAGTTCTTTGTTCAATTGATGAAATTGGTTAGTTACCTAATTAGTATTACGACATCTATTATTGTTACAATATTATCATAAAAGAATATTATAAGCTGCTATATTACTTATTTTTACTTTAAAAACTTAATTCGTCCACTTATGAATATACCACAATCCAACTTACCGCGAGTTGTAATAATTGGTGGTGGTTTTGCCGGCATCAATCTGGCTAAAAACTTAGCTAATAAGAATATACAAGTGGTACTAATTGATAAACATAATTACCATACATTTCAGCCCTTATTATATCAAGTATCAAGTTCGGGCTTAGAACCAGATTCTATTGCTTATCCACTACGTAAAATTTTAAAAAATCATAAATCCTCCTTTTTTAGATTGGCAGAGGTAGAACAAATAGTGCCTGAAACAAATACGATTGTAACTACAATAGGTGAAATTACCTATGATTACTTGGTTATTGCTACAGGTACCAAAACCAACTTTTTCGGCAATAAGGATATTGAGTCTCATGGTATGCCAATGAAAACTGTGCCACAGGCCTTAAACATTAGAAGTCTGATTTTACAAAATTTTGAAAAAGCAGCAATTGCAAATACAAACGAAGAACGTGAAGCACTTTTAAATTTTGTTATCGTAGGTGGTGGACCTACAGGTGTAGAACTTGCTGGTGCTATAGCGGAACTTAAGAATAATATATTACCCAAAGATTATCACGATTTAAACCCTGATGATATGAAAATTTACTTATTTGAAGGGTCGGATCGTGTGTTATCTTCTATGAGTAAGCATGCCTCCAAAAAGGCAGAGGCATTTCTGAAGGATCTTGGTGTTAATGTAAATTGTAATACAACTGTTACGTCTTATGACGGCTCCAAAGTTTCAACAAATTCGGAGATGGTCATGGAATCTGAAACCCTGATATGGGCGGCGGGTGTTATTGGGGATCCTATACAAGGCTTAAACAAAGATGTACTGATAGATAAAGCCAATAGATATAAGGTAAATGCATATAATCAAGTTTTAGATTATGAGAACATTTTTGCAATTGGAGACATTGCATTAATGGAGTGTAAAGACTACCCTAACGGTCATCCACAAGTTGCACAACCGGCAATACAGCAGGGAAAAGTGCTTGGTAAAAACCTTATACGTTTAATAAATAACAAAGCCTTAAAACCCTTCAAGTATAAAGACAAAGGCTCAATGGCAACGATTGGTCGTAATAAAGCAGTTGTAGATTTAAAACACTATAAATTTGGTGGATTTTTTGCCTGGTTTGTATGGATGTTTGTGCATTTAATGTCTCTTGTGGGTTTTAGAAATCGCGTAGTAATCCTATTTAACTGGACCTACAATTATATTAATTTTGATAAGGCAGCTCGACTAATAATAAGACCCTTTAAAAAGTAATAGAAAGGTTGAGTACGTATTTTCCAATTCATCATTAAATTATTACAATTCGGTAAAATAGAATTCTTATTTGCAAAGAATTGATTGAAGTTTGTTCTATCACAAATAATCAATCAAAAAATGAACAAGCTATTAATTTCTACTTTTATTCTGTTGGTTGGCATATTAAACGCTCAATCCAAAATTTCAGGAAAAGTTGTAGATTACAAAAACCAACCAATTGTAGGTGCGAACGTTTATTTACAAGGAACTTATGATGGAGATACAACGAATGATGAGGGTCACTTTTCTTTCACGTCCAACAAAGGTGGCATACAAACCTTAATTATCTCATTTCTATCTTTTGAAACGAAAAAGTTAGAAGTAGATATTTCAAAACTCATAAATCTACAGATCAATTTAAGGGAGGATGTAGAGTCACTTGATACAGTAGTCTTAACCGCTGGTACTTTTGAAGCAAATGACAACAGCAAAGTCTCAGTATTGAAACCTTTGGATGTCGTAACAACAGCAAGTGCCCTCGGCGATTTTTTAGGAGCTATACAGACCTTGCCAGGTACTTCTAATGTTGCAGAAGACGGGCGTTTGTTTGTTCGAGGAGGAAATGCTGACGAAACTCAAATTTTTATAGATGGTATAAGAGTATTTACACCTTATACGCCAACTACGAATAATATCCCAACTCGTGGTCGGTATTCCCCTTTTTTGTTTGATGGTATAACTTTTTCTACTGGTGGCTATTCATCAGAGTTTGGGCAGGCGTTATCAAGTGTTTTACTGTTAAATACTATAGATGAACCAAACCAGGATAAGACGGATATTGGTTTAATGACAGTGGGAGCATCGCTTGGAAATACCCAAAAATGGGATAAATCATCTTTAAGTTTTAATTTATCATATATAAACCTAGCTCCATATTTAACGGTCTTTAAAGACAGAAATAATTGGGATACACCTTATCAGGGTGCTCAGGGAGAAATTGTTTTTAGACAACGTTTAAGCAATGGTATGCTTAAATTTTATGCAGCTTTTGATACATCCAATTTTCAACTTACTCAAGAAGATATTAATTTGGAGAACGGATTAAATTTTAAATTAAATAACAACAATTTTTATACAAATACATCTTATAAAGGGGTATTGGGTAAGAACTGGAGTATTGCAACAGGATTAAGTTATACCTACGCTAAGAATAAAGTAGGTGTAGAAATAAATGACATTATAGACACCGAAAATTCTGCACATTTAAAGATCAAATTAAAAAAACGCTTTAGCAGTCGCTTTAAGCTTAGCATTGGGGCAGAACAATTCATAACTAATTTTGACGAAAATTTTAAAGATGGTAGTACGGATATAAACTATGGCTTTAACAATAATATAACTGCAGGATTTACTGAAGCTGATTTTATTTTTTCTAAGGACTTGGCGTTAAAGGTAGGGATGAGAGTGGACCATAGCTCAATTTTTAATTCAACTGATGTTGCACCTAGAGTAGCGATTGCCTATAAAACTTCATTAAATGGTCAGTTTTCACTTGCATATGGTCGCTTTTTTCAAAATCCCAACAGCTCAATATTAAAATTTGAACAAGATCTAAAAGCAGAACAGACAGCACATTATATTTTAAATTATCAGTATGTTAATAATGGTAAGATAATTAGAGCAGAGGCCTATAGAAAAGATTATAATAATTTAGTAAAATTTGATACCATGTTTTCATCCTTTAATAGCAATTATACGTCAAATGGTGATGGCTATGCACAGGGAATCGATATCTTTTTCAGAGACAATACCAGTATAAAGAATTTTGATTATTGGTTAAGCTATTCGTACTTAGACACAAAACGTAATTATAGAAATTTTACGCGATCTGCACAACCTAATTTTGCTACAAACCATAATTTATCATTAGTCGGTAAATACTGGATAGAACATTGGAAAAGCCAAGTTGGTTTTGCGTATAGTTATGCTTCAGGAAGACCTTATACCAATCCAAATACATCGCAATTTTTAAGCGAGAAAACAAAGTCTTTTAATAGTTTAAGTATAAACTGGGCCTATTTATTAGATCAGCAAAAAATATTATATTTTTCGGTGAATAATGTGCTAGGGTTTAAGAATATTAATGGCTACCAATACGCAAGTACTTCTGATATGAATGGGCAATTTAACAGAAGAGCTTTACGCCCAGCTGCAGACCAATTCTTTTTTATAGGGTTTTTCTGGACCATAAGTGAAGATGGTTCCGATAATCAGCTCGATAACTTATAAACTGGTTTCATTTAGATTTCTAATGGTATACCAATTAAGCAATTTGTTATTATAGATAAACGTCTCAGTTTTTTGCATACCTATTTTATTGAGAATGGCATTAGACACTTTATGCTCTATCTCTGCTGCTGCGCAAATCTCTTTTAAATCAAGCCCGTTAAAGCCGTAATCAATGGAGGCGAGAGCAGCTTCTGTAGCATAGCCGTTTCCCCAGAATTGTTCTTTTAAGCGATATCCAATGTCGTAATAATTAAAATCTGCTCTTAAATTTTGTTCATACTTTAGGCCAGACCAACCAATAAAATCATTGGTATCCTTTTTTACAATGGCCAAACGGCCAATACCAAATTCTTTATATTGTTGTAATATACCAGCAACCATTTCTTCTGATTGCTTAATAGTTGTGACTGGTTTTCTGCCTAAATAAACATAAACGTTTGGGTTTGAATCTAATTCGAAAAAATCGTCTATATCAGTTTCTTTAACTGGTCTAAGGATAAGGCGCTCGGTTTCTATAATTGTGTTCACTTCCATTTTATATTACAACCCATACTAGGCTTTTGGTTGGCCGGAACCGGTTTTTCAGAGATTAATGCATCCATTGCGGCTCGTAGGTCCTTGCCTGTTACGGGAATGTCATTTCCAGGTCTGGAATCGTCTAACTGGCCTGTATACACAAGTTTTAATTCCCTATCAAACAAAAAGAAATCTGGTGTGCAAGCAGCGTCATAAGCTTTGGCCACATCTTGAGTTTGGTCATAGAGATAAGGAAAAATGTAATCATTTTCAATTGCAGCCTTTTTCATTAATTCAGGTCGATCCTGTGGGTAATTCTCGATATCATTACTTGAAATTGCAATACATTTAATACCTTTTGAAATATAATCCTTTGCAAGTTGAGATAATTCTGAATTCACATGGATTACAAAAGGGCAGTGATTGCAAATAAACATTATTAAAGTTCCTGTAGCTCCTTTTAATTCTTCTAAGGATTTCTTTTTATCATCTACTGTATCTATTAATTCAAAACTCGGGGCTTTAGTGTCTAAAGGAAGCATATTAGATGTTGTACGTGCCATAGTTTTTTGTATATTTAAGTTATTCTGCTTAAAGCTAAGACATTATGTCTTCATTGATTTGTCGACTGCACTGTATGTAGTCTAAAAATTTTAAATTGATAGTTAATGGATAAGATAATAACATTCGAGGACTTTACAAAGGTAGATTTACGCATTGGTACTATTGTAGAGGTTAAGGATTTTCCAGACGCTAATAAACCAGCATATCAACTTCAAATAGATTTTGGTGATTTAGGCATGAGAAAATCATCTGCGCAAATCACTAAACAATATAGTAAAGAGGAGCTTATAAATCGACAGGTTGTAGCTGTACTAAATTTTCCTAAAAAACAAATTTCTAATTTTATGAGTGAATGTTTAGTGGTTGGTGCCGTTAAGGAAGAGGATGTATTTTTATTGCATCCAGAAACACAAATAAAAAATGGAAGCCAGGTCTCTTAATCTATTATATTTAGAATAATAATATATGTGTCTGACCACCATTTTTTATAAAAAGTTGTTCGTCGTTACATCTCTTCACGGAAAAATATAGCATTCATTAGTAATTTATTAGTTCCGTACCAAAAGGCTCTGAAATTAGTATTATCAGTAAATGCAATAATGTTTCCTCTACCAATGCCACCAATCTTCAATGGCACAGATAGACTTAAACTGTCTAAATTTTCTTCTGATATATAGCCACTTAAAAGCGGGTCTTTTGTATATTGAATAGGATTATTATAACTATTCTTATCTGCTTCTATAAAAAGTGTTGTGTTTCTGAACATGGCTAAATTATCATTCTTATATCCAAAATTTATTGGATGTGAGCGATCTAATTTAGTTTCAAAAATTGCACCTCCAATAACCTGAGCACCGCGATAATCGCTACGTTGTTCATAACTTATATTTTTTGCTGTGAGGTCACTCTTTTTGAAATCTATCTTCATAAGTTTTTGGCTATCCAGCCAACGCAGTGCATTACGGTATGCGACTAACGTTCCGCCACTTTGAATCCAGCTTTTTAGCTTTTTAGTATTACTCTCGTTGAGACCTGAGTAAGAATTAACCATTATAATAGTGTTATATCTATCTAAGTCTGCGCGTCCAAAATTTTTAGTGTCGAGCTTTGTGGCAATAATGTTATAACGTGTGTCTAACAAGTGCCAAATTTCACCAGCATCGTAGGAGGTCATTCCATCGCCTACTAAAATAGCAACTTTAGGTATCTCTAAGGCTCTAAAGTTATTACTTCCCAAATCAATACCATGATTTAACCCTGTCGAAACGGCATCAATACTTATATAGCTTTCCTGAGTGATGGTATTTAAAAATTCATAAATTTCGGATGATGCCATATCCTGATTTTTAGCAGGCACCATTATAGTACCATAATCATAGGACTTGCCATTAGCCTCAAAGTTTTTTAAACTTACTTTAGCTCTTAGCCCTTTCTTTAGAATTGCATTAAGAAGTTTTGGAGAATAGTATTCATTCCAACCAAATAAGTAGGCATAGTTGCTCATAGCGCTAACACCACCTTGCCTGTGCTTTAAATCTGTAATTTTAACGCCAGCGTTAGCTGTTGTGGTTTCCGTATAGTCCAAGTTAAAGGCCAATGGAAAGGTCCATGCAGAAATGTCATAGAATAGGCTGTCTTGAAACGAAGTTCGTTTCTCAAACATGGCGTTAATTAGACGTGTATTTTTTTGGTTTTTTGGTACCAGATAACTGTACCCTTTTTTATAATTTTTACCGTTGATTGAAACATCGGCTTTAAGCTCATGAAAATTAATATGATGTCTGTTTAATATTTCGGCTAAATGATATGTTTTAGCTGCATCTTTTTCATCACCAAAAATGATTGCTTTATTACCTTCTTTATTAGCTTCATTACGAGCATTATTAAAGAAATTTTGCTGATAATCAAGAATTTCTTCTCGCATCCCGTTGGCCGCTTCTAAAGTAGATAGAGCAGCAGTAAATTGGTTTTTAATTGTAAATGGAAAAGTTAATATACCATTATCACTTTCTTGAATATGGCCTCGAGAGCTGGCTTGCTCAAACAAAATACCTATTCCGCCATTAATATCTGGAAAAGTCGATCCCTTGCCATAATAGAAATCATCAAAACTTTCTTCAGAATAATAGAGTGAACCAATTTTATCAAAGGCTTTTGCATGATAGGTCGCAATACCTTTAGTAAGCTCCTGATTTAACTTTGGGGTTAATGGATGTGTACGCGATGGAATTCCCGGCTGAAAGAAGAAACTGGAGTTTGTTCCCATTTCATGATGATCTGTTAGGATATTTGGCATCCAGTTATGAAAAGTATTTATTCGAGCTCTGGACTCTGGCAACTGCACAGGCAACCAATCTCTATTCATATCAAACCAATAATGATTTGTGCGACCTCCTGGCCATACTTCACTATATTCTCTGTCGTTAGGATCTGGGTTAAGGTTCATACCTCTATTAGAATTTGCCCAGTATGCAAATCGTTGCAAACCATCTGGATTAAATGAAGGATCAAATAAAATTACCGTATTATTAAGTAGTTCATCAATTTTTGGGCCTTGCGCTGCGGCTAAATAATAAGCTGCCAAAAGTGAAGCATTTGAGCCACTGGGTTCGTTACCATGAATAGAAAACCCTTGATAAACTACAATTGGTCTCTCGGCATTGTCTACCTTATCACTAACAGTTGCGTTTATGTGAGCCGATTGAATATTATCAATGTTATCATGATTTTTGGGGGCAGTGATAGTAAGAAGAATAAGTGGTCTGTCCTCAAAAGTTTTACCTCTGTCTTCAATAGTAATCCGATCTGAAGCTTTTGCAAGCGCATACATGTACTGTACTAGTTTATCATGTGTAATATGCCATTCGCCAACTTCGTGTCCAATTACACTTTTGGGTGTAGGGATGTTAGCGTCGTACTGTACATCTTGTGGTAAATAATACGATAAATCAGTTTTAGATTGAGAAAATAGTGGAGCAGTTGCTAAAAATAGGAGTAGTGCAATACGTTGCATATTTGTTTTGAGTTGGTTAAAGTCTAAAAATAAAAAACCCTGACGATATTGTCAGGGTTTTAGTATAATTTAACAAAGCATTTTTAGATATCATCAAAGCTAATATCGGTAAAACTATCTGTGCTTTTAATGTCTTCAGTAGTTTTTGCTTCTTGTTCTGCAAACTCCTCACGTTTGTAGTCTTTTTGGTGGCGCTCGCTTATAACTTCTTCTCCTTTTTCATTAATGATATAGTCGGTCATCTCAGCTAAGATCTCTCTAAACTCAGTAAAATCTTCTTTATAAAGGTAGATTTTATGCTTTTTATAATGAAAAGACCCATCATCATTTGTGAATTTTTTACTTTCCGTAATGGTTAAATAATAATCTTCTGCTTTGGTAGCTCTAACGTCAAAGAAATAGGTGCGTCTTCCAGCGCGTAAAACTTTAGAATATATTTCTTCTTTGTCCGTCATTCCATAGTCACTCATAACTCAATTTATATTTTTTATTGCCATCCAAAAATCTAAAAAAAAAGTAACCTAACCAATTAATTATTGAATTTCTTTTTCAGAGAGTTGTTTGGTGTATAACTCTTTGTAGTAACCCTCTGTGTTTATTAGGGATTCATGCGTTCCTGCTTGTAAAACTTTACCATCATCCAATACAATTATGTGGTCCGCGTTTTTTGCTGAAGATACACGATGACTTACAATGATTGTAGTCTTATCTTTAGTAAGCTGAACAAGATTTTTAAGAATTTTTTCTTCAGTTTCTGTATCTACTGCAGATAAACAATCGTCAAATAATAAAATATCGGGTTGCTTTATGATCGCTCTGGCAATTGATACACGTTGTTTTTGACCACCCGAAAGCGTGATACCTCGTTCTCCAAGAATGGTGTCGTAACCTTTATTAAAACCAATAATATTTTTATGAACTCTGGCGTTTTTAGCAGCTAGGATAACTTCTTCTTCTGTAGCATCTTCTTTCCCAAACTTTATATTATTTTTAATAGTGTCTGAAAACAAGAAAGCATCTTGGGGGACATATCCAATACTTTCTCTTAAACTGTATAAATTGAGGTGCGATATTTCGGTATTATCTACTAAAATAGTTCCATGGTCAATGTCATATAGTCTACCTATTAAGTCTAAGATCGTAGATTTTCCGGAGCCTGTTTTTCCAAGTATGGCTAATGTTTCTCCAGACTTAAGTGTAAAACTAACATCCTTTAACGCTTCGATATTAGTATCTGGATACACAAAAGAAACATTTTTAAATTCTATATCTCCTTTTATGGGCGTTAGTTCTTGTGAGCGATTCTCTATATCTGGCTGTGTTTTTAAAAACTCATTAATACGCTCCTGAGATGCCTCTGCTTGTTGCACTAAGGAAGTTACCCAACCTACTGTTGCTACTGGCCATGTAAGCATATTAACATAGATAATAAACTCGGCAATTGTACCAATATTTTCGATCTCACCATTCATATATTGCATTCCACCAACATAAATAACAATAAGGTTACTTACGCCGATAAGTAAAATCATTAAGGGGAAAAATAAGGCCTGAACTTTAGTTAGGTTAATTTGTTTTTGTCTGTTTTCTGAAGATAACCCTTCAAACTCTCTATTAGTTCTTGGTTCAATTCCATAAGATTTAATAACAGTAATACCACTAAAAGTTTCTTGAGAATATGTAGAAAGCGTAGATAATGATTGTTGTACTATAGTACTGCGCTTATTGATCATGCGGCTAAGTTTGTAGATCGCTACAGACAATATGGGTAATGGTATTAATGTATATAATGTAAGTTTTGGCGCAGTGCTAACCATATATATAATAGCTACTGTAAAAAGTGTAATTGTATTGATAGTATACATTAAAGCTGGCCCTACGTACATTCTAACCTTACCTACATCCTCGCTAATGCGATTCATTAGATCACCAGTTCTGTTAGATTTATAAAAATTTAAGGATAGAATTTGATAGTGTTGATAAATTTCATTCTTAAGGTCGTACTCAATATAACGAGATACATTGATTATAGTTTGACGCATAAGAAATGTAAAAATACAAGCAATTACAGCCGCACCTACTATATATAGAATATTGACTAAAAGTGCACTTTCAAAAACTTCTTGAGTTATTTTGCCATCTAATCGGTCCGAAACGATATTAATAGAATCTCCAATTAATCGCGGAGTAAACAGCGCAAAAATTTTGGCAATGATTGTAATTATGACTCCAACAATGAGCTGAATTCTGTATTTGTAGAAATATTTATTTAAATGTTTGAGTGCTTTCATTTGGTATTTGGTCCGTCAAAAGTATTACGATAATCTTATTTAGTAGTTAATATTTTGCTAATCCTCTAATTATAATTTATTTTTGCACGCTGTTTTTAGAGAATCTTTAAACAGCCTTAAATCTATTTAGATATGACTTCAGATATTTTAACTCCAAAAGACCTTAAAAATATTGATCCAGTATTTGGTCAGTATTCTTTTGACGATCACGAGCAAATTGTTTTTTGCAACGACAAAGATACTGGTTTAAAAGCTATAATTGGAATACATAATACAGTTTTAGGACCTGCTTTAGGAGGTACCAGAATGTGGAAATACAATAACGAGTGGGAAGCGTTAAACGATGTGTTGCGCTTGTCTCGGGGTATGACATTTAAATCGGCAATAACTGGCCTTAATCTTGGAGGTGGAAAAGCAGTAATAATTGGTGATGCAAAAACGCAAAAATCACCAGAACTAATGAGACGATTTGGTGAGTTTGTCCATTCCTTAAGCGGTAAATATATTACGGCAGAAGATGTTGGGATGAACACAGAAGATATGGATACAGTACGTGAAGTGACGCCTTATGTTACAGGTATTTCTGAAAGTAAAGGTGGTGCAGGAAATCCTTCGCCAATTACCGCTTATGGTGTTTTTATGGGAATGAAAGCCGCAGCAAAATTTCAGTTTGGTTCAGATGTATTAGAAGATAAAAATATATATGTTCAGGGAATTGGTCACGTAGGTGAGGCTTTAGTAGAACATCTTGTTAATGAAGGTGCCAATGTTACTATTGCAGATATAAGTCAGGAACGCTTGGAAGAGGTGCGTTCAAAATATGGTGTCACAATCTATGGTGGAGACGATATTTATGGTGAAAATATGGATATTTATGCACCATGTGCTTTGGGTGCAACAATAAATGATGATACTATAAACAAGTTGCAGGCAAAAGTTATTGCAGGTGCTGCGAACAACCAGCTGGCTGATGAAGTTAAGCACGGTAAAATTTTACAGGATAAGGGTATCGTTTATGCTCCAGATTTTCTAATTAATGCTGGAGGAATTATTAATGTGTACGCAGAGTTAGAGAATTATGACAGACAAGAAATAATGCGTAAGACAGAAAATATTTACAATACTACCTTAGAAATTCTAGATAATGCTAAAGTAAATAATTTAACCACGCATAATGCGGCGTTAAACATTGCTAGAGAACGTATTGAAACACGCAAAAGAGAAAACTCTAAATAATTTTTTTAGGACTCAAATAATACTATTTTTGCAAGGTGAATTTTAATAGATTCACCTTTTTTAATTAATATATAAAAGTTAGTTCTTTACAACATGCTAAACAGAAGACACATCAGAATAAAAGTAATGCAATCGTTGTATGCTTTTAAAGGCGGAGAAAGTGATGATCTTAAAAAAGATGAAACCTTTTTATTTCACAGCTTAGACAGCATGTACGATTTGTATCTTTCAATGTTTGCTTTATTAACAGAGCTTCAAAAAAAGAGTAAAGACTATAATATTAAATTTCAGAAAAAACTATCCGCTTCCAGCACCAAAGATATAAGTGCGTCAAAAATTGAAGATAATCAGTTGTTGACACTAATTAGTGACAATAAAATGCTTCAGGAAACCATTTCAAAACGCAAATTGAATTTTTGGGATCTAGATTTTGAGTACGTCGATATAATTTTTAGAGCTATTTTAAAGAGTCAATTATTCACCGATTACGCCAAAGAATCTGAAAATTCCTTCGCTGCGGATAAGAGTTTTATTATCAACATTTTCACAGATATAATTGCGCCAAACGATAAGTTATATGATTACTTTGAGGATAAGCGATTAACCTGGATTGATGATTTACCAGTAGTAAATACAAAAATTCTTAAAATTCTTAGAAAGCTAAAATTAACATCGCCAGACACAGCATTATTACCAGATCTTTATAAAGATGAGGACGATAAGGTTTTTGCTAAAGAACTTTTCAATAAAACCCTTTTAAACAGTTCTAAGTTTACAGAAGAAATTTCAGCAAAGGCCAAAAACTGGGATAGCGAGCGCTTGGCCAGCTTAGATGGTGTTTTACTTAGAATGGCGATTTGTGAGTTTAGAAAATTTCCGTCTATTCCGTTTAAGGTAACTATAAATGAATACTTAGAAGTCGCTAAAGAATATTCTACACCAAAAAGTAGTTTGTTTATCAATGGAATATTAGATAAAATTGTAAAGGAATATAAGGCAGATAATTTACAATTAAAATCGGGTAGAGGCTTAATGTAGTCGCGCCGTGAGTGTTTTTAGATACTTGTTAAGAACATTATAAAAATTTTAATTAGATGAAAATATTATTACCTTTGGCTGCTAATGTTAAAAAACAGCAAACGATTAATTAAAAAATAAAGTAATGAAAAAAGTAATCTTAGGACTTAGTGCATTGTGTATGGTTGCCTTCACTTCTTGTAAAGAAGATGCAGCAAGTAAAGTTAAATCTGAAAATGTTGCAGTAGCAGCTGAAAGAGATGCAAACGCAGGAGATTTTCCTGTTATTAAATTTGACAAGACTGAGCACGATTTCGGAACTATCGAAAACGGTACTCCAGTAGAAACAGTATTTAAGTATACAAATACAGGTAATTCAATGTTGGTAGTAAGTAAAGTAAAAAGTACTTGTGGCTGTACTGTACCATCTAATTATACTAAAGAAGTAGCGCCAGGTGAAACAGGCGAGTTTACAGTTAAGTTCAATGGTAAAGGAAACGGAAATAAAGTTTCTAAGTCAATTACTATGACTACAAATACAGAAAAAGGTTCTGAAGTTGTAAAAATTACAGCTTTTGTAGAAAAAGATCCTAATGCTCCTGCTCAAAAGCCAGGTAGTGCTACCATAAATCCAATTTCAAATGGTGGCAACTCAGCAGTAAAGACTTCTACACAGCCAGGTCACGAAGGTCATAACCATAACTAATTAGATATTGATGGAAGGATTAGGTTCATTTTTACCATTTATTGCCATTTTTGCTGTGATGTATTTCTTTATGATTGCACCACAAATGAAACGCGCAAAAAATGAAAAGAAATTTGCAAGCGAATTAAAACGCGGAGATCGTGTCATAACCAAAAGTGGAATGCACGGCAAAATTGTAGAGTTAAATGATAAAGATAACAGTTGTGTTATTGAAACCTTAGCAGGCAAAATTAAATTTGACCGTACTGCAATTTCTATGGAAATGAGTAATAAACTTAATGCTCCAAAGAAATAAATTTTTAGAATATAGAATGTTTAAAGGCTTCCGATTTCGGAAGCCTTTTTTTATAAAATCGATTTTGGTATAGGGTAAATTGAGAATAAGGTGTCTTAAGTATGAAGTGAAGTTAAAAGAATAATAAACCTAATACTATAATTATGAAATTGATAAAGACGTTGACAACAGTATTAATTCTATGCGTATCATTAACTGCAATTGCTCAAGAAAAAGAACAACAGCTAGAAGGACAAAAAGATATATCAAATAATAAAATAGATAAATCTACTTATTATAAGCAAAGAGGTGCTGAAGATGCCAAATTTGAACAACAATTTAAGGCTAAGAACGAAGTTCAGGAAAAGGAATTTTGGGAAGAACAAGAAGCCTATGAAAAAGATTTAAAAAAGCGGGATAGACAGGCGTATAGGTCTTATAAAAGAGGAAAAAGTGAAGCTTATAAGTCTCATTATTATCACTGCGATTCACATTGTCATCATGGCGACTACTATTACCATTATGCAGTATACTATTATGACGGTTATCATAATCATTATTATTATGAAAGGCATCCGCGTTACAGAAATACAAGAGGCACTAGTGCTACTGTAAGAATAAATACTCCAAGCCTAAGAATAGGTTTTTAGTTAGTTTAGTTGGTTAATTTGAGGCAAGCCACTCTTTTTTGAGTGGCTTGTTTTTTTTATTATACAGTAATTGTACGGTAAAAGTTTTGGCACTAACTCTTCTTGTACTTGTCGTTAAGACCAACACCATTTAAAATCATCGGTGTTATTTTATCTATGCGACTTTGTTTCGTAGCTTCTCGCTTTGCTTCGGCAATGTACTCACCATACTCACGTTGTTTACCAGGAGTTAGATTTTTAAAAGCTTTTTTTAGACGTTCATTAGCCGATAAAACAACTTTTAACTCATTTGTAAGAGTAACCTTTTTTAAAGCACGTTTTGGTTTTAATTCTTTACCCAAACGCTGGTTTTCTATAGCTTCTTTTACATAAGTTAAAACAGCAGCCTCGTTAATATCTGCTTTCGATATAAAACGCATTTGTCGTAAGGCTTTAGTTTTATTTTCTTGAACATTAATTAGTAAATTATGCTCATCTGTTAAAAATACACCTTGATGAAACCATAAACAAAAATGATTTTTAAAGGCCCCAATTCCTAAAACGTTTTTACCGTTGAGGCAATACGTTGGCATATTCCATTTTATGGTTTCTTCTAATTCAGTTTGCAAAATAATCTTACGTAATTGTGATAGCTCTTCCATCCAGTTTGGATGATTATGTATATAATCGTCAACAGTGTTTTTCTTTCGCATATCACGTTTTCTTAAAGTTGATTTTATAAACAGACCGATTTCTTTATTTAGCTTTTGAAGCTGTTATTTCAGAAATCTTACATATCACTTCTACAGCTTTTTGCATACTCTCCACAGGCACATATTCGTAGCGACCGTGAAAATTATGTCCTCCTGCAAAAATATTAGGACATGGTAGGCCCATATAAGAAAGTTGCGAGCCATCTGTGCCGCCACGAATTGGTTTTATTAACGGATCGATGTCCAAGGCTTTCATAGCCTCTTCTGCTATATCTACAATATGCATTACAGGTTCTACCTTCTCTTTCATGTTAAAGTATTGGTCAGTAATTTCTATCGTAAATACTTCTGCTTCAAATTTAGTATTTAAATCATTCACAATTTTTTGCATCAGGGCTTTTCGCGCTTCAAATTTATCCTTGTCGTGGTCTCTTATAATGTATTTTAAAATTGTTTCTTCAACCTTCCCCTCTATGTGATGTAAATGAAAAAAACCTTCATAACCTTCGGTATGTTCTGGGGTTTCTAATCGCGGCAGTGTATTAATATATTCAGAAGCATAATACATTGAGTTAACCAATTTGCCTTTTGCATAGCCAGGATGTACAATTTTACCTTTAACAAATACTACAGCACCTGCGGCATTAAAGTTTTCGTATTCTAATTCACCGACCTGGCTACCATCCATAGTATAAGCCCAATCGGCACCAAATTTATCGACATCAAACTTATGAGCACCACGACCTATTTCTTCATCTGGTGTAAATCCAACTCTGATTTTTCCGTGTTTAATATCTGGATTTTTGATAAGATATTCCATCGCCGTCATAATCTCCGTAATTCCTGCTTTGTCATCTGCACCTAAAAGTGTAGTACCATCTGTTACAATTAAGGTTTGGCCTACATATAGTAGTAAATCTTCAAAATAATTTGGAGACAGGATGATATTCTCGTCAGCATTTAAGGCAATATCTTTTCCATCATAATTTTCAATCACACGAGGTTTTACATTTTTTCCAGTGAAATCTGGAGTCGTATCAAAATGCGATATAAACCCAATTGTTGGTACGTCATGGTCTATATTACTTGGTAAAGTTGCCATGACATAAGCATTAGTGTCAATAGTAACATCTTTCATACCTATTGCAATAAGCTCTTTGGTCAGTTTATGTGCTAAGTCCCATTGCTTTTCTGTACTTGGTGTTGTCTTAGAGTTAGGATCGGATTCTGTGTCTATGGTAACATAGCTTATAAACCGGTCTATAATTTGTTGTTTAGATATCATTTTTTTGAGATTATAATCAAAAATAGACAACGCATGATTAAGGTACAAGTCTAAGCTTTTGTTTATTTTTGTTGAGCAAATTTCCAACCATGTATAAATCAATTATCCGTCCAATTTTATTTTGTTTTGATCCAGAAAACGTTCATCATTTTACCTTTTCGCTCATAAGATCACTTTCCAAAATTCCAGGTTTAAAGCAATTGATTAGAAGTATATATCTTGTTGAGGATAAGAGACTAGAACGCAACCTTTTTGGTTTAAAGTTTAAAAACCCAGTGGGTTTAGCCGCTGGTTTTGATAAGGATGCTAAGCTATTTAATGAGTTATCTAATTTTGGATTTGGATTTATAGAGATAGGCACATTGACGCCTAAGCCACAGGGAGGTAACCCAAAAAAGCGCTTGTTTAGACTTAAAGAGGATTCTGCGATTATCAATCGAATGGGATTTAATAATGGAGGTGTAATTGAGGCTGTTGAAAGATTAAAAAAAAATAACGGTGTATTAATAGGCGGTAATATTGGTAAGAACAAAACGACACCAAATGAACATGCGGTTAATGATTACGAAACATGCTTTGATGCCCTGTTTGAGTATGTAGATTATTTTGTGGTTAATGTTAGTTCTCCAAATACACCTAACTTAAGAGCATTACAAGATAAGGAGCCATTAACTCAACTCTTAAAGGCGTTACAGGTTTTAAACTTTAAAAAGCCAAAGTCTAAACCTATTCTATTAAAAATTGCACCAGATCTTACAAACGAGCAACTTTTAGATATAATAGATATTATAGCAACGACAAAAATAGATGGTGTTATAGCGACTAATACTACGATTTCTAGAGAAGGTCTTAGAAGTGAAAAGAAATTGGAAGTTGGTGGTCTTAGTGGACAGCCGCTATCCAATCGTTCTACAGATGTGATTCGATTTTTAGCTAAGGAGAGTAATAAAGCGTTTCCAATTATTGGAGTTGGTGGAATACATTCAGCCGAAGATGCTTTGGAGAAGTTAGATGCTGGGGCCGATTTAATTCAGCTTTATACAGGGTTTATTTACGAAGGCCCAAAACTCATTAAAGACATTAATAAAAAATTATTGAATAAGCCATTTTAACTTAGTTTATAATTAGTCGTCTACTTTCAATAGTATTACTAAGGTTCGTTAGCCTAACGATATACACACCTTTATTTAAATTTGAAGTATCAAATATCTCTGTTGATTTAAAACTAGTGCTAGACCTTTGCTTAACGCGTTTACCTAAAACATTATAAATGTCAATCTTTTTCAAAGTATCTGCATTAGTTATTGTTAGCGTATAACCATAATTAGGATTAGGAAATAAATTCACACGGTTTTGATAAGCGGTACTACCAACACTTAATGTAGTCGATTTCAATGCAATTGATAGAGTTCCTATTTTTTCTGTGCCGAATGGATAGCCTGTTGCTCCAGAAACCTTGGCAATTACGTACTGCGGCATAGTCGGTGAGTTATCATAGGAATAATTATAGCCATTTTCTGTACCAGCATCATAAACGTATAGGTCAATGGAAAAAGACGGTTTCCATTGATTAAGATTAGTATCCCATAAGTTTAATCCAGAAACAGCAATCATCCAGTCAGGACTTGGGGCGATCATAGAAACTAAGGACAATAAAGGGAAATTTTCAGTCACTACGACATCAGTAAGAGTAGCAGAACTAATAGCAGCATAAGGTGTAAATGGTTGCTGCAACCATGTTTTGGCATCACCAGAATTAATTGCTGAATTTACTTCGGAATTAAAAGCAGAATTAGATCCCACTTCAGCTATATCTTCAATACTTTCAGAGGCGACGTTTCCCACTTCTAAAAAAGTAATATTAGCATTGTGTATTGCACCTACTAAGTTAGACCAATGCGCATTATCTGGTAAGACTCCATGGTCAGCAGAATTCCAGGAACTTGTGAAATTAATGTCATAGGTCGCTGAAGATTGTGCTGCTATTACAATCGTAAAAAGTAGAATTGCAATAAAACCAAAAACACGTGTAATTTTTTTCATTTGACTTTTTCAGTGTTCATTAATCTTTAGTTCGATTTATATAGTAACTACTTACATTTTTTTTTGTTTTAACGTATTTTAGTGCCAAACTTAATGTCTTGAATTACGAGATTCTTATATCTTTTATTTTTGCAACATCTGCCTTGGCAATTTCACCAGGTCCAGATAATATTTTTGTACTTGTACAAAGTATAACTAATGGTAAAGCCTATGGTATTGCTACAGTTTGTGGATTAATGACGGGTTGTATTGTGCACACAACATTTTTGGCGTTTGGGTTATCTGCTATAATTAAGACGAATGAATATCTTTTCTTAGGTATTAAAATTCTGGGTGCATTGTATCTATTATATTTAGCGTATATGGTTTTTAGATCGAGCGGTGATTTAAATTTTGAGACAACAGAAGCACCAAAAAAAAGTTTAAAAGAATTATTTGTACAAGGCTTTATAATGAATGTTCTAAATCCCAAAGTGACCATTTTCTTTTTGGCATTTTTTCCAGGATTTTTATTTAGTGAAACGACAAGTACGCTTATTCAATTTTATGTTTTAGGCGGACTTTTTATTTTGGTGTCATTCATTATATTTTCTAGTATAGCACTGCTGGCGGGCCAGATAAAATCCTTTACGATGAGACATAAAAACTCAGGCCTTATATTAAAATGGCTTCAAATAATCGTATTTGTAGGAATCGCTGTTTTCATTCTATTGTAATTTGTGAAATACTGTATATTTGAGCCAATGAATAAAGCTGTAAAAATCATAGAATGCCCGAGAGATGCCATGCAAGGTATCAAAGCCTTTATTCCAACTGAAAAAAAGGTACAGTACATACAGTCTTTGCTTCGTGTTAATTTTGACACGATAGATTTTGGCAGTTTCGTATCGCCTAAAGCCATACCTCAAATGGTTGATACAGCTGAAGTATTAGCTCAGTTGGACCTAAGCAAAACAAACAGCAAACTACTCGCAATAATTGCAAACACACGAGGAGCAAATGATGCGTCAGAACATAGGGAGATCAACTATTTAGGGTTTCCGTTTTCTATTTCTGAAAATTTTCAAATGCGGAATACGCATAAAACGATTGCTCAGTCTGTGATCACACTATCTGAAATTTTAGAAATTGCAGATAAAAATCAAAAGGAAGTGGTTGTTTATATATCTATGGGTTTTGGAAATCCTTATGGAGATCCTTGGAATGTTGATATAGTTGGCGAATGGACCGAGCGTTTGGATAAAATGGGAGTAAAAATATTGTCCTTGAGCGATACTATTGGCAGTTCTGATCCAGAGAATATTGAATACCTTTTTTCAAATTTAATTCCAAAATATCCAAATATTGAATTTGGAGCACATTTGCATACTACGCCTACAAGCTGGTTCGAAAAAGTTGATGCAGCTTATAATGCTGGCTGTAGACGTTTTGATGGAGCCATACAAGGTTTTGGAGGTTGCCCCATGGCAAAAGATGAGCTTACTGGTAATATGCCTACAGAGAAAATGCTTTCATATTTCACTCAGAAAAAGGCGCATGATCTAAATGCTATGAGTTTCGAAAGTGCTTATAACGAGGCGACAAAGATTTTTACCAAGTATCATTAAAAAAGAAAGCATCACTTCTTAAAGTAATGCCTTCTTTATTAACCAATAATTAACTCAAATAATTAAAACCTTAATTCCAGTCCGAGGTTTGCACCGAATGGATGACCAGGACGTAATCCTGCTGGCACTCTAGAAACAGCATAAGTTTCATCGAGCATATTTATAATATTCCCTGTGAAGCTTAATAATTTTGAAAAATGATATTTTGCAGAAAAATCTATAATAAAATTAGAAGCAACCAATTCATCATTTGCAATATCACCAGAACCTGCAAGTGTTCTGAACTCACCGTTGTAACGACCACTAATATTTAATTCGTATTTGTTGTGCTCTAAAGAAAGCATGGCGTTAAACTGATGTTTAGGAATATAAGGTAGTTCGTCTCCAGCTTCAACCTCTCCCCAAATATCATTATCACTACCAAAACTATTTTGAAATTCAGTATTAGTGAATGTATAGCCAAAGGTTAATGGTAATTTAAATTTAGGATCATTTGGCAAAAGGTCATAATTTAATAATAATTCTATACCGTTAACGTTTACCTCTCCAGCATTAAATTGCTCAAGAGACCCAGTGCCACCTGTGGCAGCGATATCACTTCCTAACAAGTTGCTATAGTCGTTAAAGAATCCAATAAGTTCACCTCTTAGGTTACCAAAAGCAAAACGAGAACCTAACTCGTAATTTATACTCTCTTCGGCTTTTTGACCAGGTTGATTACTTGGTGGTGAAAATCCTTTATGAACACCTCCAAATACAGATACGTTATTAGTAAATGCATAGTTGAATCCCATTCCAGGAATAAAAATATCAAATCTGTTTTCTCTTTCAGTAAGATCAAATCCATTTCTATCTGGATCATCACTTCCAAAATCCTCGCGGTTTAATATCATACTTTCATAACGTAAACCCGGTGTAAGGGTAAGTTTATTATATTTAAATTTATACATAGCATACGTGGCAAGTGCAGTTGCACTACTAATTCTGTTGCCTTGTGAACCTCTAAAACCGTCAGAAGTTTTATTCATGTTACCGTCTATAATATTAAAGCCATCCTCCCATTGAAAACGATCTTCTTCATCATAATGGTAACGAACACCAACTTCTATATCATGAAATGTGTTATCACCATACCAGTGGTAATCGAATTTTGTTTGCAAACCTTTAGAAATGTAAGCTCTGTTATTGGCTTTAACCAATAGTGCGTCATCAGTTGAGTTGATATCTCCTTTTAAAACCCCTAAATGATCTGAAAAACTGCTTGGGTTTGAAACAACAGCGCTAATTTTTTGTTTATCACCGTTAAATATTACATCATCTAATTTGTACCAATTTCTAGAGAACTTATTGTAGTATCCATTAGTTGTTATTCTAAAGTTTTTGGTGAAATCTAGAGTATGCGTTAACATGAGTTGCACATGTTCTGCATTCATTTGATCTTCTTGTGAAGCTGCATATCTTGAAAACGGAGCATCTGCAAAATCAGCTTCAGTTACACCAAGGTAAGTTTCATTTGAGACTTCATCCGAGTATTGAAATTTCGCTTCAATAGACTGTTGTAACTTTGCTTCGGCTTTAGAGTTAACTCTAAATTTTGCAACAACCTCGTTAATATCAAATCCGGTATTACTGTTGTCTGGTAAAGTTTTAAATCCATCAGAATTATAGTTGAGAAACTCAACCATATAACCTAATGTAGGCTTACTGTCACCGACTTTAGCATGAATTTGACTGGTATTAAAACTACCTAAATTAGCTCTAAATTGTCCTTTAAAGCTATCTGGAATTTGTGTAGAAATCATATTTATAGCGCCACCCGTAGTAAAAGGACCGTATTGAACTTGGCTACTACCCTTTAGGATTTCAACCGCTTGCATTCTTGCAACAGACGGAAAATAATAAGCAGAGGATGCGCTATATGGTGCAGGAGCAATTAATACTCCATCTTCCATTAAAGATATTTTAGCACTTCGTTCCGGTGAAGTTCCCCTTAAACTTATGTTTGGTCTTAGACCAAAACCATCTTCTTCGTAGAAGCTAACACCAGGAATAGCTCTCAACACACGATTAATGTCAGTGTAGGTAAATTTTTTCAATTCTTCTGGCGAAACATAGTAAGATGAACCTGTTCTGTTTTTAGCCACATATTTGCTGCCAAACATGGCATTGGCGTTTATTAATACTTCATCTAATTCTTGAATAGAATCTTTGGGTTTTTCTTGTTTTTTTTCTTGAGAATTTACGGAAGATAGCATTGTAAATCCAATAACTGTAAGGGCAAATTTGTATTTCATTTATTTAGACTGATTAAAAATAACGTTTCTTTCAGTGTGCAAATTTAAAACCCATTTTTAGTTTTTCAAAGTTTATTTAGAATAAATAAAAATTAAATTTATAGATTTCTGTGTTTGAGAAACTTAGAAGAATCAAATTGTTTTTTAATCCTAATGAATTTTAGAACTCTATGTTATATAGTTTAAAATTTAGAGTATCTTTGCGTGCAATTATATCTTAATTGCCATGACAGCACACGAAAATAAAATCTTAGGTGAAGGACTCACTTACGATGACGTATTATTAGTTCCAGCATTTTCAGAAGTACTTCCTCGAGAGGTAAATATTCAAACAAAATTTACTAGAAACATTACGATTAATATTCCTGTAGTTTCAGCTGCTATGGATACTGTTACCGAAAGTAAAATGGCAATTGCCATGGCTCAGGAAGGTGGCATTGGTGTGTTGCATAAAAACATGACTATCGAAGATCAGGCGGCTAAGGTGAGACGTGTTAAGCGTGCTGAAAGTGGTATGATCATCGATCCAGTTACCTTACCAATGGAAGCGGTAGTTGCAGATGCAAAAAATGCTATGAAAGAACATAGTATTGGAGGTATTCCCATTGTAGATGAAAACGGAAAACTTAGAGGCATCGTAACAAATCGCGACCTGCGTTTTGAACATGCAAACGATCGGCCGATTACCGAAGTTATGACATCCGACAATTTAGTAACGGCACCTGTCGGAACGTCATTAAAAGATGCTGAAGCCATTTTACAAACTAATAAAATTGAAAAATTATTAATTGTAGAAGGCGATAAATTAGCTGGCTTAATTACGTTTAGAGATATTACAAAAGTAACTCAAAAACCAATTGCGAATAAGGATACGTATGGTCGATTAAGAGTTGCTGCAGCTATAGGTGTTACTGGCGATGCTGTTGATAGAGCAGAAGCTTTGGTTAATGCAGGTGTTGATGCCGTAGTGATTGATACTGCTCATGGCCATACCGTTGGAGTTGTAAAGATTTTAAAATCTATTAAACAACAGTTCCCGAAATTAGAAGTTATTGTTGGTAATATTGCAACAGGTGAAGCTGCCAAGTATTTAGTAGAGGCAGGTGCCGATGCTGTAAAAGTAGGAATTGGTCCAGGTTCAATATGTACAACGAGAGTAGTGGCTGGTGTTGGTTTTCCTCAGTTCTCTGCAGTGCTAGAAGTTGCTTCGGCAATTAAAGGCACTGGTGTACCAGTAATTGCGGACGGTGGTATTCGTTACACAGGTGATATTCCAAAAGCTATTGCTGCAGGAGCAGATACTGTTATGTTGGGATCGCTTTTGGCAGGGACAAAAGAAAGCCCTGGAGAAACCATTATCTATGAAGGACGAAAATTTAAGTCTTATAGAGGTATGGGTTCGGTAGAAGCTATGAAACAAGGAAGTAAAGACCGCTATTTTCAGGATGTTGAAGATGATATTAAAAAATTAGTGCCAGAAGGTATAGTAGGACGTGTGCCATATAAAGGTGAGTTGTTCGAAAGTATCCATCAGTTTGTTGGTGGCTTAAGAGCAGGTATGGGTTACTGTGGTGCAAAAGATATTGCTTCACTTCAAAATAACGGAAAGTTCGTTAAAATTACTTCTAGTGGAATCAACGAGAGTCACCCACATGATGTAACTATTACTAAAGAAGCACCAAATTATTCGCGTTAACAG
>JABDKL010000077.1 GCA_013002225.1 Winogradskyella sp. | reverse complement strand
CTATTCTCACAAAAGAAATTGAAGAATGTAAATACCCAGTAAACAAAATAACATTTTTAAATAGATGGGGAGCAATGCAAGATTTATTTTTCTTTAAAAAATCTGTAGATAGTTTAGATGCAACAAGAGAAAATTTTAATAGAAGTATATTTGAAGCAAGGGCAGTTCAGTTAGAACCAGGAGAAGAACCTGGTGATGATTGCCAAGAATCTTTAACATTTAATACTTATTCTACTACAGCACACGCAAAGAAAACATTCAATGCGAATGCAACAGAATCTGTTTTATTAAATACAGGTTTTGTTAATGAATTAATGAATCCATATTTTGAAGAATTAATGGTTAGTGAATACATTTGGTTAACTGATTCAAGTGCTAATATTTATCCAGTTAATTTAAAAGAAAGTTCATTTACTAAAAAAACAGGATTAAACGATAGGTTAATAAACTATACAATGAGTTTTGAAAAATCATTTGCTTTAGTAAACAATATTAGATAGTGCAAAAAGTTATTTTATACATACAGCCACAGTTAAGAAATACAACTACAACTCAGGATTTTGTTAGAGTTGATTTAATGGAAGAAGAACTAATTTCATTAACTCAAGTAATTCAAGATGTTAGTGATATAGATAAACTGTTTACGGATTATAGTAGAACTTTTAATTTACCAGCAAGCAAAACTAATAACAAGATTTTTAAGCATTGGTATAATCCTGACATAGATGGTTTTGATGCTAATGTGTTTTGTGAATCAAGAATTGAATTAAATCACTTACATTTTAGGTTTGGTAAAATACAACTAAATGAAGTTGTAATGAAGTTTGGTGAGCCATCAATGTATAAGGTTACATTCTTTGGTAATACAGTATCTTTTAAAGATAAGATTAATGAAGACCAACTTAGTGATTTAGTTTGGTTAAATAATTTTAATCACGATGCAGATGCTGATTATATAAAATCTGCTTTAGAATATGGAAAAGATGTTACTGTTGATAGTGTTGTTTATTCTGATGCTGTTATATATCCATTAATAGCACATTCACAAAGTTATATTTATGATGATACTGGTAACACTAATAACGGGTTAAATATATCTACACAATCAACACATCACCAACAAAGAGGTGTAGTGCCAGAAGATTTAAAGCCAGCTATTCCAATAAAGAATATTATAAAAGCAATTGAAGAACAATACAACATCACTTTTAAAACTGGTGAGTTCTTTGATTCTGCTGCTATGAATAATTTGTATTTATGGCTACATAGAGCAAAAGGCAGAATTACTGGAGATTTATTAACTGAGTTAACAAATACAACTTTTAATTGTACTTCAGGAACTTCTAACTGTAATCATTATAATGGTGTTCTTTATCCATCTGTACAATTTAGTAATGGTGATTATATATTTACACAAGCTTATACAAATGGCTATGAAGAAGGATTTAAGTTTACTGCTACAATAACACCAACTTCAAGCACAATACCTTATTCAATTGAAATAGTAGATAGTCTAACAGATACTGTTGTTGCAACAGCAAGTAATTTATTAGGCACTCAAAGCCATTCAATAGGTTATGGTAAATTACAAACAAATACACTATCATTAAATGAGTCGAGAAGATTATTTGCAAGAGTAAGAAGTGTTGACCCTTTAACATTTTCTGCTGCACTTTCAATAGAACATTCTTATTTTGATTTAGCTTTAGGAAGATATGATTATGGTTTAACTGCTAATTATACAAGTTCATCTTCAAGCATTGTAACAAGTGCTACAATAATAATTACAGAACAAATTCCTGAATTATCAATTAAAGATTTTTTAAATGGTTTGTTTAGAGCATTTAACTTAACTGCGTATGTAGATTTTAATGATGAAATAGTTGTTAAAACTTTAGATAATTATTATTCTGGTGGTGATTCTTTTGATATAACAGAATATGTAAAAACTGATGAACATATAGTAAGTGAAGCACTACCATTTTCAAATGTAGATTTAGAATATAGTGAAGCAAAAAGCATACTTGCTCAAACTTTTAGAAGTATGAATAATAGAAGGTATGGAGAATTAAATTATATAGGTGATGCAAGCAAGAAGAATGAATACAAAATAACTTTGCCTTTTGAGCATATGCTGTATGAAAGATTGCAAGATAAAACAAGTGGAACGTTAACATTACTACAAACTGGTAGTTTTTTAGATGATGATTTAAATCCAAGTATTGGACAACCTTTATTATTTTATGGAGTTGCAAGAAGTGGTATCTATGCAAGCCCAATAAACTTTTTATATAGCACAAGGCCTGAAACATATGGTGCTTTATGTCCAGTTGGCACTAAACATATATTAAATAATTATTGGATGCCTCATAATGCTAATGAGATTGGCACATCTACAACAGCTCCTACATACAATTTAAACTTTGGTAGTGAAATAGATAGTTATCAATTAACTAATTATGGTGGTAATAACAACAGTTTATTTCAAACTTATTATACTAATTACATAACAAGAGTATTTAACAAAAGAACAAGGATATTTAAGTACAATGCAATACTACCTTTAAAAGTATTATTGAATCTAACATTAGATGATTTAATTGTAGTTGGCACAAGAGCATATACAATAAATAAAATGTCCACTAAATTACAAAGTGGTGAAACAAATTTTGAACTATTAAACGAACCAACTACAACCGCTACAAGCGGTTCAAGTAGTTCAGATAGCTCAGGTGATTCAGATAGTACAGAGGGTTCAAGTAGCTCAGATTCAGGAGGATAATTATGAAAACAATATTAGAAGCATTAGAATTTTGTAAGGAGAATAAATTATATGATAAACATATTAGAATTGCATTAGGGCTAAATAAAGCACCTGAATCATTTAAAGAAGTATTTAACTATTTAAGATTAAAAAATGATAACTAAAATATTAGAAATAATAACAAAGACAGATAAAACAGAAAAAGATTTAAAAAATGTTTCTGATGGTGTAGAAAAAGTAAATGATGGCTTAGAAACCACAAATAAGGAAGCTAAAAAACTAAGTTTACTTGGCAAAGGTTTAGCAACAGCTAAAAAAGGTGCTTCTGGATTTGGAGCTGGTTTAAAAAGAATAGCAAGTGGTGTAGGTGTTTTTACTTTAATAGCTTTGGCATTAGATAAATTAAAAGAATTATTTCAATCTAATCAAAAAGTAGTAGATGCTTTTAATATTGCTTTTGAAGCTTTGTCAATAGCTTTCAATGATTTCTTTAATTATATATCTAAGAATGTAGGAGCAATTTCAGGGTTTTTTAAGAAAATATTTGATGACCCTTTAGAATCTGTAAAAGCTTTAGGTAATGCAATAAAAGAAAACATTATTGAAAGAGTTAAATCAGCTCTTGAGGTGTTTGGCTTTTTAGGTAAAGCAATGAAAAAATTATTTGCTGGTGATTTTAAAGGTGCTATTGATGAAGTAAAAAATGCTGGAAGTGAATTTGTAGATGTATTAACTGGAGTTGATAATTCAGTAGAAAAAGCAACAGAAATAATTAGTGACGGTGTAACTGCATTAACAGAATATACTAAATCAACAGTTGAGGCAGCTACAGCAAATGTAGAGCTAAAAAAACAAGCTGAATTAGCAGCAGTAGCTAATCAGGGTTTAATAGAAAAATATGATTTACAAGCTGAATCATTAAGGCAAATAAGAGATGATGAAAGATTAAGCATAGAAGAAAGAAAGAAAGCTAATGATGAGCTTGCTTTAGTGTTAGACCAACAAGAAAAAGCAATGCTATCTAATGCTCAAATATCACTTAGAGCAGCACGAGCAGAACTTAAAAAAGATAAAAATAATATTGAATTTAAGAAAGCTGTAATGGAAGCTGAAAATGAATTAGCTGCTGTTAGAGCGCAAGTAGCTGGTTTTAGAAGTGAACAACAATCAAACGATTTAGCATTAAGCAAAGAGGAGTTGGAAATGTCTAAATCTAAACTTGAATCTGAAAATAATTTATCTATAGAAAGAAAAAGATTTAATGCAGAGCAGATAAAAGATGAAAAAGAAAGATTATTAGCATTACAAAAAATTGATGCTGAAGAAGCAGAGATAGGTAGAACAAGATTAAATAATGAAATAGAACTTTACAAAGAAGGCACAC
>JABDKL010000072.1 GCA_013002225.1 Winogradskyella sp. | reverse complement strand
GTCCCATAATATTCATAAGCAAACCAGAATTTATCTTCTTCATCTTTTTGGGTTCTAATGTTCCATTTTATACCGTCCCTTGTTGTTTCACCTAGTTTCCATCCATCACAGTATGACGTAGTACTATCTAGATTAAAAAAGGAAATAAAATATTCATTACCAGAAAAGTTTGAAAATTTGATATCTGAAAAATTGCTATAATAATTATTGGCATCTGTCCAGGTAGTCCAATCGTATTTAGATAAAAATCGACAAAACTTTCTCCCCCATCCTGGACCACAATATTGATGTGACGGTGGATCTAAAGAAGGATATTGTACGCCACTTGCACTCGTTACAATATCTAAATTTTCAGCATCTGGCTGATCAGAATCATATGGCTGTACACCGCTTTTCCCACAAGAGAATATGACAAGGCATAAAAACTGTAAAAGTAATTTTTTCATTTCTGAGGTTTTTTAAATTTACAAAACTAGATCAGATAATATTCGCAAAACTTAAAAATAATTAGTTATAAAGCATTAAAAATCAACAAACTTATACTTCTATAAAAAATATAGAATAACTAAAAACACCTAGAGATTGTCTTGAAAAATTAACAAAAAGTCATAAAATTAAAATAGAATCCAGCACATACATTTTACAAAGTTAATTGCTCTGTACGTGATGCTCCTCTCCTTCCGAAAATGTATTTAGATTTTATATTTAGTTTGTATTTGCTAAATTAGTTGCTTGAACAGTGCAACTAATTAGTATCAATCACATTGAACTCAATTAATCGCGTTTACGTCTGAAATTTTTGAGTTGAATTATAAATATTGAAACATGGGTAGAAAATTAAATTTTGTTGTTTTAGCCTTAATCATACTTATTTGTGCATTTACCGCGAGTAATTACCAAGAATTATCATCGGCTATAGATTCTGGAGATACCACATGGCTTTTGGTTGCGAGTGCCTTTGTCTTACTAATGACACCAGGGCTCTCATTTTTCTATGGTGGAATGATTAATGAAAAAAACGTTATTTCTACCATGTTGCAAAGCTTTATAGCGTTAGGTGTGATTAGCGTAATTTGGGTGTTTATTGGGTTTAGCTTAGCATTTGGAGATAGTATAGGAGGCATTATAGGTAATCCTCTAACGTACTTTTCATTTAACAATGTAGGTTCAGAGCCTAATGCTGATTTTGCCCCCACAATTCCTTTTCTGCTCTATGCATTGTTTCAGCTAAAATTTGCCATCATTACACCAGCTTTGATTACAGGTAGTTTTGCGGGCCGTGTGCGATTTAGAAGCTACATTTTCTTTATGGTATTGTTTAGTATTTTTATTTATTGTCCGCTGGCACATATGACCTGGCATCCTGATGGGCTTTTTCGAAACTGGGGCGTTTTAGATTTTGCTGGTGGGACTGTAGTGCATATGTCTGCAGGATTCGCTGCTTTGGCAGGTGCCGTTTTTCTCGGAAAACGAAAATCATTAATTAATCACCCTACTAATGTGCCTTATATTATTCTAGGTACAAGTTTACTTTGGTTTGGTTGGTTTGGTTTTAACGCTGGCTCTGCCTTAGGAGCTAACGCCGATGCTGTAATCGCATTTGCTAATACAAATATAGCTTCAGCAACAGCCATGTTAACCTGGGTGTTTTATGAACGCATGGTTGGTCGTAAAATGTCTGCTGTAGGCGCCTGTATTGGGGCGGTTGTTGGCCTTGTAGCCATTACACCAGCAGCTGGTTTTGTAAATATCGGACAGTCTATGTTTATAGGATTTATGGCTGCTATAGTTTGTAACTGGGCTATACATATTAAAAACAAATCAAGTATAGACGATACTTTAGACGTTTTTCCGAGTCATGGTGTCGGAGGCATAGTTGGTATGCTATTAACCGCTGTTTTCGCAGCAGAAGTTGGGCTTTTATACGGTGAAACATCAACATTCCTTTACCATCTTTTGGCATTGGCCATTACTGCTGTTTTTTGCTTTGGAGGTAGTTATTTGCTTTACATGCTGGTAGACCGCTTATTAACAATGCGTGTAAGAGAAGATCAGGAAGAAAAAGGCCTAGATTTGAGTCAACATGGTGAACAACTAAATTAATCGTAACTTATAACCAATAGCATTTAAATAAAATAACTTATTTAGATCTATTAAAACAAAACACTATGGCAATTATTAATCAGAATAAAAGACTTTATACCATTATGGCATTTGCATGTGCCATTTTATTAGTTCCTTTGGTGGCAATGCAGTTTACTGATGAGGTAAACTGGAATTTTTTTGACTTTCTCGTTGCGGGCGTCTTATTAATAGGAACTGGCTTGGCATTTGAATTTATCTTAAGAAAAGTAAAGTCTATTCGAGACAGAATTCTATTAGGTATAGCCTTATTGCTGATTTTAGCGCTTATCTGGATGGAACTTGCCGTTGGGGTTTTTGGAACGCCTTTTGCTGGGAGCTAAAAAGTAATTTTACGCAAAAAAAATTCGTTTTAATTAAAAATTGTTAAGTATGGTATTAGAATCTAAAGCATTTATACAAATTCAAATGCCAGTTGAGGACGTTTTTGAAGGTATTGTAAATCCAGAGTTAATGACTAAGTACTTTATTTCTGAAAGTAGTGGAAGACTTGAATCTGGCAAAGAAGTGATTTGGAAATTCCCTGAATTTCCTGATAAATTCCCTGTGACCGAAATAAAGGTGGAAGCCAATAATTATGTTTCTTTTGTCTGGGATCCAGAAACTGTTGTAAAGATTACATTAGAAAATTTACCTAACAATAGTACCATAGTGAGGGTGAATGAAAGCGGAAAGACATTTAATGAGGAAAACGTAAAGTGGGCACTAGATAATTCTGGTGGATGGGCAAATTTCCTCGCGTGTATGAAAGCCTACTTGGAGTATGGTATACAGCTTAGAAAAGGTGCATTTGACTTTATGAGAAAAGAGTGAAATTAATTAATTCTATTTCATAATTTCTTACGTTTCTAGACCAAACAGGTCTATCAATTTAGTAAATAGAAAATTGAAAACTACAAAATACTTTACGTCCAAAAAAGAACGCCATTTTTGGTTTTGGGCATTTATGGTATTCATAGCTATTTTTTCAACACTTTTTCTGGGCGGTCAACTTTTCGACTTATTAGTGCGTCAGGGTGTTTTAGAGCAAACTACATTTTTCTTATTTCTTCTATTAGTCCTCGTATTTTTACTTAGTGGTTGGCAACACAAAGCTCAAAAATTAAATAACCTATTCTACTTAGGTGTTATTTGTGTTTACGGCATGGCAATATTAAGAATGAATATAACCATTGCTGAGCGTTCACATATATTTGAATATGGATTACTGGCTATTTTGATATACCATGCTTTACATGAAAGAAAAAAAAATGGCATTCCTCTTAAATATCTCACCTTAAAAGCAATAATTATAACTGGTACAATAGGTACTTTAGATGAAGTAATACAAATAGTAATACCTTATAGAATCTTCGATATAATCGATATTGCCTTCAACTTTTTTGCCTCTGCATTTGGCGTATTACTACATCTCGGTGTCAGACAATTACAGAATGTATTATTTAAACAAAAATAAGTTTCGACTTTAGATAATCAATAGTGAAATACCATTAAAATACTAGAAATATCCGGTATCAAAATTTATTACTAAATTAGATTCATAATCTGTATTTCAATTATCTGAAACGCTTAATAAACCTCAGCATTTGAAGATTTCCTATATATTAATCGCTTTACTCGTCTTTTATGGCTGTAATGATTCAACCACAAAAGAGGCAAACAATGCCTCACCTTTGTCTAAATTTAAAATAGCTTTTGTAAGCGACAGAGATGGTAACTCAGAAATTTACACAATGCATGCCGATGGTACAAAGTTAAAAAACGTTTCGCAACACGATTCGCTAGACTTTAACCCAACCTGGTCAAAGGTTGCAGAGAAATTGTTCTTTTATTCGAAACGCGATGGCAATGCCGAGCTCTATACCGTCAATCCTTCAGGCAGTGAATTAAAACGACTAACCAATCATCCAGCTACTGATGTCTTGCCAGAGCTATCACCTAACGGAAAAACACTGGTTTTTATGAGTGATCGCGATTCCCTTGGAAAAAATGTTTACACCATGGATTTAAATGGGTCAAATCTTAAGCCTTTAACAAAAAATCAGTTCTATGAAGAAAGTCCTAGTTGGTCACCTTCTGGTAAAGATATAATTTTTACCAGACAATTACGCGATTCCGCAGATACATCGCATGCAGCAAATGGTGAAATTTTTATAATGGAAGCTAATGGTAGCGCTTTAAGACGACTTACTCATAAACCTGGTTACGATTCTGGTGCAAAATTTTCACCAGATGCCAAACAGATTGCCTTTTATGGCTTAAATATGGAAAGTGAAACCTGGGATATTTTTATTATGAATGCCGATGGATCTGACCTTACAAATCTTACCAACGATACTATAGAGTGCTATTCGCCAGATTGGTCGCCAGATGGTCAATGGCTAGTTTATACGGCTGGTAGCAGCGGCAATTATAACTTATTTGCTATAAATGTAAAAACTAAACAACGCATTCAGTTGACAGATACCGACGGTAGAAATGAAAGTCCCGTTTTTATGGAATAATGCCAGTGGTATTAAATAAAAAGAGCCAATACCCTTTGACTCTTTTACCAAATTATATTAATTGCTTTATACTGACTTGTTAATTACCTCCCCATAGCTTTTTGTGCTCGGGTCTAGATCTGTTCTTGTTCAGGTTTTATAATATCCGATTGGTAT
>JABDKL010000054.1 GCA_013002225.1 Winogradskyella sp. | reverse complement strand
AGTCATCGCTACGTTCAATTCCAAAATTATTATCCTCAACAGGGTTTAATCCTCTCACGTTTCTAAAGGTTAAGATAGCATCTTCCTGTGCGGCTTCGAGCATTTCCTGTTTGTCAACTTTAACGCTGAGTGTATAATTAATGTTTGGATTAGTAAAGATAGATCTTGCCTTCTGGATTGGTATGATCATTCTTAGATCTTGATTGTTGCCAAATGTTGAGCCTTTTTCTTTTAAAAGCCCAATAACTTTGAATTTAGAACCTCTGACACTTATGGTTTTATCGATGGCGTTTTCGTTCGGAAATAATGCCTTTTTCAAATCGCTACCAATAACACAAACCGAACTGCTATTATTTATGTCAAAAACATTGAGTGAACGTCCTTTTTCTAATTCTAAGCCAGAGTTTTCAATAAAATTTTCATTGGCACCAAGTACTCTGACCTCTGGATCTGTTTTTTGATTTTCATACTTTACTTCTGCACCAAAGGTCCCAATAAATGAAACTGCAACATTTGTAAATGGGTAGTTATAGTTGTCTTCAAATTCTTTTACATTTCTGTAACTAATAATCGGATTTATTTTTTGTCGTTCTCTACTGCTTTGTCGTTGTGCTGTAAATTCGTAGCGTTGAAAATTAAACGTATTGGCGCCCATTGATGAAAAACTACTCGAAATTGTATTTTCTAATGCAGAAACACCACTTAAAATGCCTACCAGCGCCATAATACCAATAGCAATAATTAAGACCGTTAAAATAGTTCTTAAAAGCTGGCTTTTAATAGATCCAAATGCAATTTTAATATTCTCTCTAGCTAATGAAAACATAGTTAAAAATAGAGTTAGTTTGGTTGTTTAGCGTATAAGACTATCTAAACACGATAAAGTTACTATAAAATCAAAATATCTTGGTCATGCCTCTAAAATTTATAATATTTTTGTGACGCAGCTGTTGTCACCTTGAGTATGCTACTGATTTGATCTATATAGCAAAGTAGAGGTGTTTTTGAGAAAAATGATGAATTTCACGGATTATACAATTAATGACAGAGCAGATTAAAAATAAAGTTTTAAGTAATTAGCAACTCACTTTCGTGAGGTTTTAATATGGCACAAAAACCAGGAATACCAAAGGGTACAAGAGATTTTAATGCGACAGAAGTTGCAAAGCGTTCTTATATTATGGATGTGATTAAGGAACAGTTTCAATTATACGGTTTTCAGCCTATTGAAACACCTAGCTTTGAAAACTCAGACACGTTAATGGGGAAATACGGTGATGAAGGAGACCGATTGATCTTTAAAATATTGAATAGTGGCGATTACTTAAAAAAAGTTTCGAATGACGTTTATAATTCTAAATCCGAACATTTAATAACGCCGAGTATATCGGAAAAAGCCTTGCGTTACGATCTTACAGTGCCTTTCGCACGTTATGTTGTGCAACACCAAAACGAAATTGAATTCCCGTTTAAGCGCTATCAAATACAACCGGTTTGGCGCGCAGACCGTCCTCAGAAGGGGCGTTTTAGAGAGTTTTACCAGTGTGATGCCGATGTTGTAGGTTCAACTTCTCTGTTTCAAGAAGTAGAGTTTGTACAACTTTATGACGCTGTGTTTACAGCTTTAAAATTAGACGGTGTTGTCATAAAAATTAATAATCGCAAAATTCTTTCGGGCATAGCAGAAGTTATTGGAGCACAAGATAAGCTTATCGATTTTACTGTCGCTCTGGATAAACTAGATAAAATAGGAGAGGATAAAGTAAAAGAAGAAATGCGTAATAAAGGAATTTCTGATGATGGCATTTCTAAACTTCAACCCTTATTTTATTTAAAAGGTGATTTTATTGGTCAGATAGCGAAACTTAAATCTATATTAATTTCTTCTGAGATTGGACGAAAAGGTATCGAAGAACTTGAATTCATTAACACGGCAATATCAGACCTAAAACTAAATACAGCCAAATTACAATTAGACGTTACGCTTGCGCGTGGACTTAATTATTACACCGGAGCTATTTTTGAGGTTTCCGCTCCAGAGGGTGTAAAAATGGGCTCGATAGGTGGTGGAGGTCGTTATGATGATTTAACGAGCATTTTTGGAAAGCCAGATACCAGTGGCGTAGGGATTAGTTTTGGATTGGATCGTATCTATTTGGTTTTAGAAGAATTAGGGCTGTTCCCAGAGGCGATAACCGAAACGACTAAGGTGTTGTTTATAAACTTTGGAGAACGAGAAGCTATGACTAGTTTAAAGGCGGTAACCCAATTAAGACAGGCTGGTATTAAGGCAGAGCTGTTTCCAGATGCAGTAACTTCTGGTAAGCAAATGAAAAAACAAATGACTTATGCTAACAGGCGTAATATCCCTTATGTAGTTGTAGTTGGTGAGGAAGAATTGATAAATCAAAACTACTCATTGAAAAATATGATTAGTGGACAACAAAAAACAGTGACTTTTTCGATGTTGTTGAAGTCTGTCAGTTAAAATAAACGTCACTTCGAATAATCAAAGTGACGTTTATTTTTGCACT
>JABDKL010000052.1 GCA_013002225.1 Winogradskyella sp. | reverse complement strand
TCAATCCGATAAGTACTAATAAGTAGATGTAATATTTCATTAATTTCTTTTGAATTTAAATATAACTAAATATATAGTTTAAACTAAAAATTTATATTGGTTCTTAGTTGTTCGTCGTTTCTGCCCCATAGCCTTGGCGTAGGAGTAATGAAGGCTAACGTGTTTGTGTATGGTTAGTTGCGTGTTTAAGCAACTAATTTAGTAAACAAAAACTAGCCAGAGAAAATTCCGAAGGAATTTTCCAAGTAAGCAATTGCCACAGCAATTAATTATGCACGTTGTTACCTGCTGGCTTTTTTCAATCGAATATATGTTCTTCATAATCTTTCCACCATTTCTCAATATCAATTTTCGGTTTTCTACAAATGTAAAGAGGTATTCCGTCTTCTTCTCCAATTGCATATTTGTGAGTGATAATTTTTACCAATTCAACCTCTTCAAAAACATATTCTACAGATGGTTTCTCGTTACCTATACTTATCCAAACATCGGCATCTTTATTGCCATATCCCCAAGTCCAAAAACTTCCGTGTCTACTTATTGGATTGGGAAGGTTGTAATTCTTACCTAATATTTTAAGTGCACCAGCCTCTCCATAATTCTCTGCCCATAATACACAATTATTTTTTTCTTCAGGATTTAAAGATTGATAAACACTATCCACCAATTTAACTTGTTCTTCCCAACCGAACATGTCTGCATAATCTCCAGTTAATTCTACACGTCCATTTTTCTCTTCTAATTGAGAATATTCGACATATTTTTCAATTGGCAAAATTGGTGTAAGTTCTGGAATAAAATAAATTGATGGAATTAAAACAATAGTTGCAACTACATAGATTAAAATTGGTTTTTTCTTAAGTAATGATTCTAAAACAACAGAACCACTTGCAAATAAAACTGGATAAATAGCAAACACATAATAGGCTTTAGAATTTAAGAGCCACATTGTACTAAAAATAATAATAGTTGCTATGCCAATGGTGGGATACTTTTTTAGTTTATCCCAAACTAAAAGTGATATTAATCCAAAAAGGCTGACAATTAATGTAAAGGGAAAATTCAATTGTTCCAATCCAAATTCCATTGGATTCGTTCCGTTTAATTGATTTTCGTTTAAAGCCTGTAAATGTTTTAAGAGCGGAAAGTCATTTCGCATTTGCCAAATGATATTTGGAACAAAAATGAGCAAAGAAATAAAGGCAGAAATATATAACCATTTATTTTTATAGATAGCACCTTTTTCATAGAAAAACAGACCAACAAAGAGTCCGAAAGCCCAAACTAATATGGTGTATTTGTTCATTAAGCCTAATCCTAAAGTTATTCCAAATAGAATTAGAAATATTTTGTTTTTTGTATTTATAAACTTAATTATGAAATAGAAGCCTAAAGTCCAGAATAATTGGTCGAAAGCAACGGGTTGAAATAAAGTGTGATTTCGATAAAATGGTAGAAAAGCAAGTATGCATATTCCAGAGAGTAAGACAGCTTTTGTTTTCCCACCAAGCTCTTTAGCTATTAAGCAACATAATACTAAAATAGCCACACCAGCAAGAGTAGGAAAAAGACGTACTCCTAAAAGTGAATAATCAAAAAGCCAATAAGACATTTTTCCGATTAAGGCTATAAGAGGTGGGAATTCCATAAATCCCCAATCCAAATGTTCGCTAACCGACAAGTGAAGTAACTCATCACGATGGAATCCGTAGTTCCGATTTCCAAACCATTGAATTATTAGTTTGATAATAGTTAAAACTAGAATTATTGGTAAATATTTTTTCATTGATTGATGATGATGGCAAATGCACTACGGTTCCGGCTATGAGGAGTGCGGGACTTACAGTGTTAATCTTTTAAGCAGCCCACAGAACTTATCTAAAGCTTTTTTGTAGCTTAAATTTATCAAAATAAGACGGCAAAAATTGCTTTGGCGGAATTACTACCTTAACCTTTCTTTAACCACCAAAACCCGCATTACTTATAGCCTTTGTTGGCACTATTGTTTTTTTATAATTCCTCTACGAGCATAATATTATTTCCACATGTGTCATTGAGAACCGCGGCTTTTACTGTTCCCATTTCAGTTGGCTTTATACTGAACTCTACACCTAAATCTGTCAATCGTTCATATTCGGAATCCACATTTTTAACATCAAACTGAGTGTACGGCATTCCGGCTTCCATCAGGGCATCTTGATAGGTTTTGCAAGGCTCAAAATGATTTGGTCCTGGTTCCAATAATAATTCTGGTCCATCTTTCCATTCTTTTGAAACTAAGGTCAGCCATCTGTTCCCACCACCTAATGGTTCATCCTTCTTTTTGATAAAGCCTAATTTCTCAGTATAAAATTTTAAGGCCTTTTCTTGGTCTCTAACGGGAATGCTGATTAGTGTTACTTTCATTATCTGTGATTTTTACATTACTGCCAACGGTCTCGGCTATGAGTAGTTGCTTAGCAATTACTTATAGCCATTGTTGTGCTTTCGTTATTTACATTTTTTATTTTTTAATAATTCTATAGGTTCTTGCATTTCCTTTTTTAAATTAGATAAATGTTGTTTCTGCCTGATTAGCATAGCAATAAAAAAAACAAGATTATCTTGAAACTTTACGAATATTGGATTATTAGGCTCATTTGTCCAATCATTTTTTGGCAATAAATCTAATAGCTCTTTGTCGAGCTCTTGATTAAGGTAATCAATATCTTGAAACCCGAAATCACATATTAATTCAAAATCACTCATTCTTTTAAGAATTTCATTCCTATTCTCTTGAAGTAGATTTAGAATGTTATTCAAAAATGTACTATGCTGAATGAGTCTGTTTTTAAGTTCTAAATCCGTCAACAGTTTTAATTGTCCCGACGATGTTATGTCTTCAAAAGCAATATTGCTCGGTACAAAAACGTCTTGTCTTAAAGCAATTACAAATTTATTAAGTATTTCACCTCTGTCATTAGGTGGTGTGTTTAAATCTAATATCAGCTCTTTACAAAGCTTTATTTTATCAGTTGTGAGTTTAGAAGTTTCATCAATTAGTTTTTCATTTAGCTCAAAGTCGTCTAAAATTCTACAGTAATAATCAGCTTCGGCAATTTTATTTTTTCGATTTTCATTCCAATTATTAATCTGCAAAGCAATTAAAATTCCAATAACGACAAGAATGATTTCTCCAATAGCATATTTAAAATATTCTCCAGTCTTTCCTTTCGAAAGTAAGTTTTGTCTAATTTTTCTAAAGAATTTTATCATTGGTTAGCGGTTTCTGATAATGAAGTACAACGTGTTCGTGTATGGTTAGTTGCGTGGTTAAGCAACTAATTTAGTAAACAAATACTTGCCAGAGAAAATTCCGAAGGAATTTTCCAAGTAGATAATTGCCCAAGCAATTAATTATATACGTTGTTGTGCATAGTTAATTACTATCAATTTTGTCTGTTGTTTGCTGTTCAAGTTTTTTCAATACCTCTTGAGGTGTATATACTTCTAATGCTACAAGAAGTAAGATTAAACCAGTAATTCCAGATATTACAGAATAAACCCAATTACCATAGTTGTATTGAATAGTAAAAACGATGAAGCCTAATACGGCTAATGAGAACAGAATTAAGATTTTAAACAAATCTGGATTTAAATCTACAACCCAAAGTAAGCAACAGCAGACAAAAAATAAGGGTGCTGTTATCCAAATCCAAATTCGAGATATATTTTTCTTAACGGGTTTTTCGTTTAGGTAACTATTTAGATCAAATCCCAAATTCTTACACAAATCCTGAATTTGTCCAGCATTACCCTCGATATCTTTGATTTTCATTCTATCGCTCATACCTTTTCTTTTTTAGAAGGCTGAACAATCGAATTTACATCATGTTGCGCTTGGCTATCATTC
>JABDKL010000048.1 GCA_013002225.1 Winogradskyella sp. | reverse complement strand
TATGCCAGTAATGCACCTGTTTTTTGCTCTTTTGTTAATGGTAAAACTTGGTCTTTGTAAAACTCCCAAGATGTTTTCCATTTCATATAATTTTCTTTAGCCTGAACAAACCTTGATTGTACTTCCTGTTTTTTGAACGCTACATTGGTTTCCGCTATTTCTTTATCAATTCTGGCACTTCTAACTTGTGCTTTGCTAGAACCTGATAAAAACGAAACTGAAATTCCTGCTTGATAGGTGTAAAATCCTGAATTGCCATTTACTTTTTGTAAACCACCTTGAAGATTGAACTTTGGCAAATTATCTGCTTTTGCAGCTTTATATTTAGCTTCCGCTTCATCTACAATGTTCTGCGACATACTGTACAATGGATGACTTTCAATACTGAATGTTTCCATATCACTATCTATCGCTACCTCAAATTCATCTGAAACTGTAAAAATTTCTTCTGATACCAACCACAAATTGAATTGCTGTAAGGCAATAAGATAATTACTATAGGCTTGCGCTTTTTTATTCTGAATTTGAAACGCTTGATTTTTTGCTGCCGAATATTCTAATTTAGAAATAGCTTCGACTTCATAATTTAAAGCTACTGCTTGCTCGAATTTGGAATAAATGGAATCCAATTCCTTATACAAATCATAGTTTTGTTTCATTTGATAGCAATTAGACCAAGCTTTTTTAACTTCCAATTCTAATTCCAACTCGGAAAGTTGAAAGGCTTTTTGTTCCAATTGAATGCGTTGTTCTTGTAGCTTCTTTTTAGAACCAATGCCAAATACATCGATATTTGATTGACCAATACCAATGGTTGTATAGATGCCATTTCCATTATCAATTTCTTCTCCACCTGTAAAAATTTGAGTCGTTCCGAAATCATAGGCAGTCGATTTTAATTGTTCTTGTTTTGTAATTTCCAACTGCTTTTGCTTCAATAATGGATAATTACTTTTTGCGAGTTTAACAGCTTCCTGTAATGAAATTTCGGGAATTGTATCATTCAACTCTTGTGCATTACTTTGTGGTGAAAAGCCAAATAGTAATAATACAACTGCTGTTGCTGTTACTAACTTTTTATTTGGCTTAAACGTAAAAGATTTGTTTTCTACCCAATGATATAAAATTGGTAAAACAAATAAGGTAAGCAAAGTTGAAGTTAATAATCCACCAATAACAACCGTTGCCAATGGACGTTGTACTTCTGCACCAGCTGATGATGAAATAGCCATTGGTAGAAAGCCTAATACATCTGTAAAAGCAGTTAGCATAATAGGTCTGATTCTTCGTTTAGTACCTTCAACTATTCTATCCTTTAGATTGGTTACACCTTCTTCTTTTAATTCGTTGAGTCCGCTTATCATTACCAAACCATTTAAAACTGCAACACCAAACAGCACAATAAAACCAACACCTGCCGAAATACTAAATGGCATATCACGTAACCACAACGCCACAACACCACCAATAGTTGCCATTGGAATAGCTATGTAAATCATTAAGGTCTGTGGTAAAGATTTTAATGCAAAATATATTAGTATAAATATGAGTAACAATGCAATAGGCACAACGGTTTGTAATCGGTTGCTAGCACGTTCTAAATTTTCAAATGCACCACCATAACGAATAAAATAACCTGATGGTAATTCTAATTGTGCATCTAATTTTGATTTAATTTCAGTTACTAACGATTTTACATCACGTCCTCTAACATTAACACCTACATAGGTTCTTCTATTGGTGTTATCTCTACTGATTTGCATTGGTCCTGCTTTATAGCTTACATCTGCAATTTCACGTAAAGGAATTTGAGCACCCGAAGGTAAATTGATATACAGGTTTTGAACATCTGAAATATCCTTACGGTTTTGATCGCTTAATCGTACTACTAAATCGAAGCGTTTTTCACCTTCAAAAATTACACCTGCTGTACCACCTGCAAATGCAGATTGTACGGTTTGATTAAGCGTATTTATTTGAAGACCATATTGCGCCAATTTATTCCTGTTGTAATTGATTGTCATTTGTGGCAAACCTATTGTGGCTTCCGCTTTCATATCACCAATACCTTCAGTACCTGCGATAATTTTAGATATTTCTTCGGCTTTTTGAGATAGAATATCAATGTCTTCACCATAAAGTTTTATAGCAATATCTTCACGAACACCTTCTAATAACTCGTTAAAACGCATTTCAATAGGTTGTGTAAACTCATAATTAACACCAGGAACCATTTCAACTGCTTCTTTCATTGCTTCAATCAATTCATCTTTTGATTCTATAGTAGTCCATTCACTTTTAGGTTTCAGAATTACAAAAACATCGGCAATATCCATAGGCATCGGGTCGGTTGGAATTTCGGCAACACCAATACGACTCACAATTTTATCAACTTCTGGAAATTTTGCTTTTACTATTTGTTCTATTTTGGTAGTAGTTTCAATAGTTTCTGTAAGTGAACTACCTGGTTTTAAAATAGCGTGAAATGCAATATCACCTTCATCGAGTTGCGGAATGAACTCGCCACCCATTCTTGAAAACATAAAAACGGTTATTCCGAACAACACAACTGCAATACCAATTACCCATTTCCCTTTTCGCAAGGCTCTAACCAATAAAAGTTGGTATTTATCTTCAACCCAATGCACAAATCTATCTCCATAAGATTTTTTATCGTTTTTAGGTGCTCTTAATATTAAAGCTGACATCATTGGCACATAGGTTAAACAAAGTACCATTGCACCAATCATAGCAAAAATAAAGGTCAAAGCCATTGGTTTAAACATCTTTCCTTCAATACCTTGTAAGGCTAAAATGGGTAGAAAAACGATAAGGATAATCAACTGACCGAAGAAGGCAGCATTCATCATCTTTTTTGAAGCATTAGAAGCAACTTTATCTCTTTCTTTAGATGTAAGTTGTTTCTTTTTCAAAACTTGTGATGCTATAAGAAAAACAGTGCTTTCAACAATAATTACAGCACCATCTACAATGATTCCGAAATCAATTGCTCCTAAACTCATTAGGTTTACCCAAACATCAAAAACATTCATTAAAATAAAAGCAAATAATAAGGATAATGGAATAGTAGAGGCAACTATTAAACCTCCTCGCCAATTACCTAATAAAAAGACCAACACAAAAATGACGATTAATGCACCTTCAATAAGGTTAGTTGTTACTGTAGAAGTTGTTTCGCCAATTAATTTACTTCGGTCTAATAATGGTTCAATAATTACGCCTTCTGGTAACGACTTTTCAATTTGAGTCATTCGCTCTTTTACATTGGCAATAACATCATTGGAATTAGCTCCTTTTAGCATCATTACCAATCCACCTACAACTTCTCCTTCACCATCTTGGGTTAATGCACCGTAACGAATTGCAGAGCCAAATTGTACCGTAGCAATATCGCCAATAGTGACAGGTATATTATTAATATTCTTGACAGTGATTTTTTTAATGTCCTCTAAACTTCTCACCAAGCCTTCACCACGAATAAAATTGGCTTGATGGTTCTTTTCAATATATGCACCTCCTGTATTTTGATTATTGGCTTCAAGTGCATTAAACACATCTGTAATGGTAAGGCCAATAGCATTTAAATCGTTTGGGTCAACCGCTACTTCGTATTGTTTTATTTTTCCACCAATAGCGTTTACTTCTACCACACCAGGAACCATTGCCATTTGACGCTGTACAATCCAGTCTTGCATTGAGCGTAAATCTGCAATGTTGTATTTGTCTTTAAACTCTGGTGCAACTTTTAGTGTGTATTGGTAAATCTCTCCTAAACCTGTTGAAATAGGACCCATTGTAGGTTCGCCAAATCCAGCAGGTATTTGCTCTTTGACTTTGTTTAGTTTTTCGGCTACTAATTGGCGAGGTAGATATGTTCCCATATCATCATCAAATACAATAGTAACCACAGATAAGCCAAAACGAGAAATTGACCTTATTTCCTGAACATCAGGAAGATTGCTCATTGCCACTTCAATTGGATAAGTAACAATTTGCTCAATATCTTCAGTACCTAAATTGGGGGATTGTGTTATAACCTGTACTTGGTTATTGGTAATATCTGGAACAGCATCTATTGGCACTTTGGTCATACTCCAAATACCTGTTCCGATTATGGTAAGCGTAAGCAAACCAATAATGAATTTGTTATTGATTGAAAAATCAATGATTTTATTAATCATAGAAAATGTATTAATTCAGTTAAACTATTCGATACAATTCTGATATAAGAAAATAGAATTACACAAAATGAAATGAACCCTTTAGGCTCAAAATTGGATATAGCTATCCATTAAAAAACTGAATTATACTTTAGGTGGCTGGAAAAGTGATTCCAAATATCTGGAAGTGAAGTTTACTTTATGTAAATTATATTGTTTTTTCTCTTCAAACTTTAATCGATTGGTTAAAGCCAAATTATTGTTCGCAATAATTAATACCAAAGGGTGACAACATTGATTATGGGAATGGACTGGTGTATTCTCCTTATCTGGGTTATGATGATGCTCTTCATTTTTAGCATCGCTCTCAATGTAATCTTCAACTACATATTCAAAGAAAGAGTCTCCATAAACTTTATGGTCTTGATAATGGGTAATTACATTTGAAATTTCTTTAATTGGACCACAAAAGTCCATATCTATGCTTATCCCTTGAAAAAAGAATAAAATAGACATTGATATGGAAACAAATATTTTCATATAATTTATACAAATATACAAATTATTGAATGCAATGGTGTTGCAAATAAATTGATTGGTAAATTACAAAAACCATAGAGCATCTTTAGCATCGTCTGGAACGCCATTATTAAAACGCGGTGCTATTTGTGCTACCATTTCAGGATATTTAATTGTGATTGGTACATTTTGTTGTCGAAGTGATTTCCAATACAATCTGCTAAACT
>JABDKL010000003.1 GCA_013002225.1 Winogradskyella sp. | reverse complement strand
CAAATATCTTATCACCGCTTTTGGCATAAGTGTCAAGTAACCATTTATACAGTTTTACGGGCTTTTGAGTTGGATGTATTTTAGTTTCGCCACTATTTATAACACCTACGCCATTCCACCAAATATCTATCATTCTTGTACGCCCTAAACTTACATAAGCCATTTCACCATCATTAAACTTGTCATCAACACTTTGTCCTTTTTTATGCCAAAAGATGTAGTTCTTAATCACAGGTAATTGCTTTGTAAAGTAGTTAGCACCCCAAACAATTTGATTTTTACTTATTCTAAACAGTTCATCAAAATATTCTTGAGATGGCACAGCTTTATCCCAGTTTTTTTGCTCATAGTGTTTCTTTCTTGTAAATCCTTTCTTTTTGCCAATTCCTATTCCTATTGTGCCATCCATCCCTATTCCATAAGGTGGGTCAACTATTGCTAAATCAAATTGTTCATCCTCGCATTGCTTCATAAACGGCAAACAATCAATGTTAAGTAATTCTATATTAGGTTCAGTCATAATTCATTTTTTTTAAAAGTAGGTAACACCGTATATAAAAAAATGCTTGGTTAGTCTTTATTTCATACAGTCGCACCAGTCTTTCCAAAACCTTGCACAACAATGCTTTTTAGGGTTATATTCATCTTTATCATCAGGGTTCATTTTTTTGTATTGTTCCCACCAATACGGTTTTTTAGGTTCTTCCATTTTTGCTTATTTTAGTTATTAATTCACGCACTTTTCATATACAAATTCGTTAAGTACAATAAAAAGAGAAAAAAGCCACCAAGCAGTACGGCTGTGCGGGTGCTAAACGCTTCATATACTCGTATATAAATCATTCATCACTATCATAAATCCATTCATCCGCTGTAATCAAATAATTGCATTGTTCGCATTCGTGTTCCCTTACATCATTAATATCAACCAAACTAACCCACGCTTCTTGATTCTTTGAACATTCTGGGCAAACAATCCATTCAGTAAAACCATTTTCACTAACGTAATTTGTTGGGTTTTCTTCACCTTCAGCCCAATCTCTATTGTATATGTTCTCTAATTCCAATTCTTCTTCTGACATTTCAAACATTGACATAGCTATATATTTATGGTTTCTATTAAATCACCAGTTCCAGAGTTTCTGATTTTACCGTCGTTTCTACCAATGTAAAAGTTTATATAGGAAATTTCATTTTCCGCAGATTTATAAACAATCGTTCCCGTTCCTAAATGTTGGTCAAGTAAATCCTTTTTAGACTGCTTGGTCAATTTTATTTTCTTAATCATTTTTATGTAATTTTAAGTATTCGTTTACAATAACAGAATCCGCTGGAGGAACAGATTGCGTGTCTAATATCTCAAAATAAATTCTTGCAAAGTCCAATAATTTCAATTCAAGATAACCTTCCATTAATTCAGGTATAGTGTAATAAGATTTATCATCGTCATTAAATAAGTCAGATAAATGAGCGTCATCAAATCCAATATCTAATAAGTATTTTTTTGCATTCATAATTGTATAATTTTAGTTCGTTCCTCACTAATTTGCCATCGCTCAAAATATTTAATTATTAGTTTTGTGTTTTTTAATTATCTTATTGCTTTAAGTCGCCTATACAGTACATAACAACACCTATACGTCAGCTTCCTATCGTCAGCCGAACGCATAGCCAAACCGTTGTAGCACATTAAAACGATGCCACAACAAGGTATATAAATAATAAAAACACTACGTCTGTGCGTTTAAAACAGAGTGGTTTGTGTAGTGCATTTATAATCTGCATCGTATCTAATATTTTTACCTTTTGGATATTGTTCTATTTGCCAAGGTAGTTGCTTAATCATTTTCTTTTTTTGTTTCTTACTTCCTGTCAAAAAAATATATCTGTGTTTTGGTTGAACCTTTACTACTTCGTAACCGTGTTTTCTTGCATTTTCAAGGCTTCCAGTTCCTAATAAATCATATATATTTTTTCTATGATACTGCCTTCCGTTTTTCTTAAACTCGTAATCTCCTTTTCCTAAACCTGTATAAATCCAATTTGTGGCTTGATAGATATATCCGTGATGTCCTTGACCACTATCTGCATAAGAGATTACTACCATCGGTTTAGGAAGCATCTGCAAGCTTTGAGAAACAAAAAAAGAAAGCGTATTCTTATCTACATCATCGTTTATCACAAGGCGATTTAATTCAATAGCTTTTACACCTTCTACAATTTCATTTAAGTTATTATTTGCGGTCATTCCATAACTAACAACGCCTTGTAATAAACTACCTGCATAAATTCCAAAGGTAAAAATGCTGTTAGGTATTCTTTTAGCATAGTGCTTTTTAAGAAACCACTCTTTACATTCTTCTGTTTTTATACTTTTTACTATGTATTTATCTTTTACGCTCATTTGCCGTGTTTTTACTATTCATATACCAATGCGTTATCGGCAACTAAAAAAAACACTTCTAACGTGTTCAAACGTTAAAAATAAAAGAATTGATTAATTTTTCGGCAATTCATCAATTCTTCTACCCAATTCAGCCATTGCCTTTTCAAAGGCTAAATTCAAATCTGTTTTTTCATCATGCGATTGTATGTAAAAATTAACACCTACCGATTTTGCTAATTTCAAAAAGTTAGGCAAAGTAATCTTATACTTGCAACTCAACATTCTTGAAATATTCGATTGAGTAAAGCCTGTTTTTTCGGCAATTTCGGATTGCTCAATTTCTTTTGCTTCTGCAATTTCCTTGACTAAAAGGACGAGCCGAGGTATTCACCGGACATCATGTAAAAGCCTCACAGTGGTCACAAGACGCGCAATTATGCCTGAATAAGCGATCATCAATAAACAAAGATCTACACGAATTAAGAACTGGCATACTGGCCATAGAAGAAAGGCTCACAAATGAAGCATATAACGTCACCGCCAAAATGGTCAAAGATGTATTGATCCATGGCGAAGATGCAAAGACTACCTTAACCTTACACGGTCTAATTGATCTATACGTAGACCACAAAAAAGCCATTGCCAACTTAGCGCCGGAATCAGTCAAGAAATACGGATACCTTAAAAACAAGATTGATGACATAATGATAACCAGGATCCGGAAACCCTGGATATTTCAGTTTCACGCCAAATTAAGACAGTCGGGCCTGTCACATAATACCGCCGTTAAATCAATGCGATTGCTAAAGGCAGTCCTCAACTTCGCATCTCACAATGATTTTATAGGTAAAAATCCGATGGATGGATACCGCATGACATTGGAGAAAAAAGAGATTATCTACCTGAATGAAGTCTTTGTAAAAAATATTTGACACTTTTTATGTCTTAAATTTTGTACACTGTCCAAAATAATATACATTTGTACATAGATACACGTAAATATGGATAAAGATACTTTTTTAAACGAGATCAATAAGGTTCGAGAGGTTGTAAACTGGACACAGGTTGCAAAAGACCTGGACTTGAATGTAAGAACCATTAACTGGTATATAGACGGTCATCGGCAAGACACTAATAGAATGTTAGAAATCTTGCAATGCGCTAAAGATCAACTTTTATCGAGGGGTACGCAATGCCTTAAAAGGGCTAATTCTCTAATTATATAACATCATAACATGACACTGCAAAAAGATTCAGCATTAGTTGGTTTTTCATTACAGAAGGCGCGGCAAGAAGTCAGACAATGTATGGCACCGCTGCCGCGCTTTTTTAAAGATGTACGAGCATTTATCATAGTAATGCTATTTAAGAAGGCCGGGCGTTTCATGCAGTGGGCGCCTGGCTTTTTAAACCTTGAAGTAAGCCGCGAGGACCAATTGAGAAACGCAGTCCATTGCTGCGACTACGATGATAAGGAATTACAAGATTACAAGTACTGGCTTTTAGAATTGATGTGGGATGAGCGCAAAGAGGATGTTGATGAATTTGGAGAATTGATCTATTGGAAAAAGGAACATTTTGAAATAGACTTTCATGAAAATGGATTGTTTATCGAGCATTTTCAAAAAGATCAATACTTAGAAAAGTATATCCGTGAAACATTTTATTAAGCCCTATATAAGGGACTGTTAAACCCAACGAGACCGGGCCTAATTTGGGCATTGAGTTACTTGAATTGCCCCGGTCTTTTTCAGAAAAAACGATTATGAGTGCAACGGACAATTTTGATTATAGGATGAGCTTGCTGTTAAACAGGGTCGCTATCGAGCATTCAAAAGCAATTAAAAAAAGTGGCCTAACATTTGAAAATTGGCTATGGTTCAATAAAGAAATATTAGGAGAGGAATTATATAAAATCATCTATCCTAAACAAGAAAAAACGACATCCTGAAAGCAGGTGTCCAGGTGTTTCTAAGTCGAAAGGAAGCACGCAATAAAGGGTGGCATTCGGGGTCGATTGACCACCCTTTTTAAAGAATTATAATTTTTGGTTGATGCAAATCCGGACGGATAGTCCTTATTCGTCCGGTGTTTTAAAAAATTGGAAAATGAGCAAAATAAAAAGAATAGAAATTAAAAATAGATGGTCGGGCGTGACGATTTTTAGTCACGAAATTGAAAATAATAATTTCAGATTGACACTTTTAGAGGCTATTAAAAAAGGTGCCGATCTTAGCTCTGCCGATCTTAGCTCTGCCAATCTTAGCTCTGCCGATCTTAGCTCTATAAAAAATGATTATTGGGTGCTACTCCTGAATGCAATTCCAGAAGTTAAAAACTTGAAAAAGGCTATAAAGTACGGCAAAATAAATGGTTCAACGTACGAAGGCGAATGCGCTTGTCTGTGTGGAACATTAGAAAAATCCACAGATAATAAACTTGCAAGAAGAATATACGATTTACGCGATTCAGGCCGCCCTATAGAGCGTTTTTTCTTAGGAATAAACAAGGGGGATACACCAGAGAATAGTCAGTTTTCAAAATTGGCTTTGGATTGGTTGTTAGAATTTGAATCACTGATAAACCATAAGAAGTAATGGACAAATACGACCGCGAAATACAATTTTATAAAGCGAACCCTGAAAAGATTAACGCTTCTAATTACCACAGAACGGCCTTATTCGGCTCACTGTCAAGGGGTGTAACCTGTCTATCAATAAAGGCAGACCCTTTTGAAATAAAGAATGATTCGAGTGTTTCCATTCATATTAATGATGAACCAAAAGAATTGCTATCGTTCAAAATTTCAATTGATCCAATGATTCCAGACAGCATAAAAAAGGTAAGGGTAGGCCATTTAGAACATTTCGCAAATTATCAGCGAGAATCAGACAGGCTATTTGAAAAAGCCACATCATCATTCGAAACAAGACTAAATAAATTGTAATGGACAAGTACGATAAAGCGATAGAGTTTTTCAAACAACATCCAGTAGAAATAGAAACTTCTTGGCGTGTACCTGGATTAACGCCTCATGAATGCCTTTTTGAGATGTTGTCAGATACTATGATAAGTTTTGAAGCTGGATGTCCATTAATGATAAAAAATAGTGCCGAAAAGTTTGCAATTGCCAACGGCAAACAAGAAATGCAAATATCATTTGGGATAAAGGCCGATCCTGGCATACCTGCAAGGGTTGACCTTATTAGACCTGAGCATTTGGAAAGGTTCGCCTACTGGCAGCGACAATTTGACAAACATCGTGAATCTGTAAAAGTCGAAGAATGAACATATATAAAATGGAATTGCATGATTGCATCGGTATCGACGGTTATGTGATTACTCGAGTTCCTGGTGGCTGGATTTATTGCAGACAGGAGCCACACGCAAATATTGCAAATCCTGTCTTCGTCCATTTCAATAATGAATTTATGAAAACGCCTAAAAAAGTCGAGGCATGACC
>JABDKL010000209.1 GCA_013002225.1 Winogradskyella sp. | reverse complement strand
ATGTTAGATGATTACGTTAAGAAAGACTATGATATTGTATTTAAAAACAATGAAGTATTGACTAACAATGTGATGAACAGGATTAACGCTATCACAGAGAAGCTATGTAAGGCATCAGTAGATGATTTAGTGTTAATGGATAGCTTAATAGACAAGTATAACGAGAATAAAGAATGGTTTTTTGAAAACCTACCAACAGAATTTAAAGACTTAAAGTAAATATAATGAAAATAACAAACGAAGATAATATGCAACTAATGGCAAGGTATAAAGATAATCATTTTGACCTTGCAATAGTTGACCCACCTTACGGAATAGAGAGGTTTAAAAAGGTTACAGATACACCAAGCGAAAAGGATGTACACGCAAAAAGATTTCAAGGAATGGAATTAGTTAACGATATAAAACCAACTCAAAAATATTGGGATGAATTATTTAGGGTTTCAAAACATCAAATAGTTTTCGGTGCTAATAACTTTACAATGCCTGAAAGTGAGTACTTTTTAATTTGGGATAAGAAACAAGCAATGCCAAACTTTGCAAGATGTGAGTACGCTTGGGTAAGTATGAGTTTAAAAAAACCTGCTAAAATTTGCGAATACTCAATACACAAACACAACCAAGTTGAAAAAATACACCAAACGCAAAAACCCGTTTATTTGTATGAGTGGATTTTAATGAACTATGCACAAGAAGGATTTAAGATATTAGATACTCATTTAGGAAGTGGCTCAATAGCGATAGCTTGTCATAATTTAGGATACGATTTAACAGCCTGTGAATTAGATAAAGACTATTATAAAGCAGCTATGAAAAGAATAAATAAACATAAGCAACAATTAAGAATGTTTTAAATTATGGAATATAAGAACAGACACGGAGATATATTTACATTTGAGTATAATAAAGATGGTAATATAGATTGGTGTGGAGATTTTGAGTATGTACGCTTTAGTTTCAATACTAATCCTGAAGAAATTACTATGGTAGACCCAAGTGGAGGACCTTGCGTTAAAATTGGTTATGATGTTTCTAAAATAGGTTTAAAGGGTATTGTAAAAGATATTGTAGAGAATGAAGATTGTTATGAGTTAATACTTAAAAAGAAATAAGATTATGTACATAGAGGGGTTGTATGAAGAAAAAGATATATACAAAGTGTGTGATGAATATCATAACGTATTATTTCAAGGTAGTAAGAATGATTGTATAGTATGGAAGTATTTAAAAGAAACGGGGGAATAAAATAATTTAAAAACAACTATATATAAATATGGAACTAATAAACATTCAAGAGGTTATACCAAACCAAGACAATCCAAGATTTATAAAGGATTACAAATTTAAGAAACTTGTAAGGTCAATAAAAGATTTCCCTGAAATGTTAAAGTTAAGACCTATTGTAGTGGATAGTAATATGGTAGTGCTTGGTGGAAATATGAGGTTAAAGGCTTGTAAAGAAGCAGGACTTAAAGAAGTATATATTATAAAGGCTGATGAATTAACGGAGGAGCAGAAAAGAGAATTTATTATAAAAGACAATGTAGGCTTTGGGGAATGGGATTGGGATGTATTAACTAATGAATGGAATAACCAACAGTTAGATGATTGGGGTTTAGATTTAACACCTTTTGAAGATAGTATAGAAGATGTAATAGCACAAGAAACACACAAAGAAGAAAAAGAAAAATTAAATATTTGCGAGGTTTGTGGTAAAGGCTTGGCTTAACGAAACTTAACAGAATGAAAGTATCAGATAAAGAATTTTGGGCAATATTAAGAGAGAACGCAGGTATCTATGCAAGAACTGCAAGAGCGATAGAAAATCAATTTAATGTATCTTATTCAAGACAGGCAGTCAAGGAAAGAGCAGAAAAAGATTTAGATAGGCTGAATGATATTAAAGACCAAAACTTTGATGTAGCAGAGGAGGGTTTATATACATTAATGAGAAGTAAGAACGAGAGAATTAAATTAGATAGCACTAAATTCTATTTAGAAAGGAAAGGCAAAGATAGAGGTTATAGTTCAAGACAAGAAATAACAGGAGCAGATGGTATGCCGACTAAATTTGAAATAGAAATTATAAAACGTGAAAATAAAGACTAATGTAGTTTTCGAACATCTATTACAATCAGAAAAAAAGATAACAGTAGAGCAGGGTGGTACAAGGTCAGGAAAGACCTACAACATCTTGCTTTATATTATTTTTAAATATTGTTTAGAAAATACAGGTAAAACTGTTACTATTTGTAGGAAGACATTTCCTGCAGTTCGTTCTTCTGTAATGAGGGATTTTTTAGATATACTAAAACAGTACAAATCTTATTCAGAAGCAGAGCACAATAAATCTAACCACGAATACAAACTAAACGGAAACCTTGTAGAATTTATATCTTTAGACCAACCACAAAAAGTAAGGGGTAGAAAAAGAAACCTGCTATTTATAAACGAGGCTAACGAATTAGATTACGAAGATTGGCAACAGTTAGTATTCCGTACAGAAGATAAAATAATAATTGACTTTAATCCATCAGATGAGTATCATTGGTTATACGACAAAGTAATACCAAGAGATGATGCAGACTTTTACATTACTACTTATTTAGATAATATGTTTTTAAATAAAAGTATTGTAGAAGAAATAGAACGTTTAAAGGATACAGATGAAACGTATTGGCAGATATATGGTTTAGGTTTAAAAGGTGTATCTAAAGCTACTATATTTAATTACATAGAAGTAAATAAAATACCTGAAGATGCAGAGTTTGTAAGTTATGGAGCAGATGCAGGATATTCTAACGACCCTACTACATTAGTAAGTGTATATAAAAAAGAACATAACCTCTACATAAGAGAACACTTGTATCAAACACAAATGACTACTTATGATATAGCTAATAAATGGAAACAATTAGGAATACAAAGAGAAACGATATACTTTGATAGTGCAGAACCAAGACTTATCGAAGAACTTAAAAGAATGGGTTTTAATGTACGACCAAGCTTAAAAGGTGCAGATAGTATAAATGCAGGGATAGACCTCTTAAAACGCTTTAAAATACATATAGAAGCAGATAGTCATAATTGCATTCAAGAGTTTAGAAACTACAAATGGCAAGAAGATAGAAGTGGTAAGATGATAAACAAGCCAATAGATAAAAACCAACATACTATTGATGCAGTAAGATATGCTACTTATTCTGTATTAAGTAAACCAAACTTTGGTAGATATACTATTATATAATACATATGTGTTCCCAAAAAAAATAAAATTTATTAACTTTTTTTTGTCAATAAATTTGGTAGTTACATTTATTCGTTATATATTTGTAGTGTAATTAAAAATAAAGACAAGATTATGAAAGAAACAATTAAACAAATAAAAGACCTTGCAACTGCAACAGATAATACCTACTTATTACATTTAGCAAGTAAATTAGAAAAAGAGGTGCAGGATGAAATGGAAGCTGGCTGGGAAGCAATTTTATTGAATTTGGTACCAAGCTGGACAGAAAAAGGTACCGAGCTAAATGTATTGGATTGGCCCAAAAATCATGCAATTACAGAAGATGATATCAAAAAGGTACCAAGCTGGGCCGAAAAAGGTACCAGGCTCATCCACAAAAAAGTTCGTTACTTGATAGCCATTTTATCGCTTACAGCGGAGCCTATTAGTTTTGGTTTTTAAAATATAAAAATTCGGTGGATGTAGTTTGTATCGTGAAGCACTTTACAAACTGTTGTGATGACCCTTACAGGAATGTAGGGGTTTTTTTGTACCTTGTAATAAAATATTTAATAATTAACTATATACATATATGAAAGTAGAATTAACAGTACCAAGTAGCTTAAGTGAAATTACTTTAGGTCAATACCAACAGTATTTAAAACTACCTTTAGAAGAATTAACAGAAGTAGAACTATCTCTTAAAATGGTAGAGATATTTTGTAATATAAAGGCAGAGTATGTTAGATACATAAAAGCAAGTGATATTACAGATATTGTAAATATTATTTCTATTATGTTTGAAATGAAGCCAAGTTTAGTGCATAGCTTTAAATTAAATGGAGTAGAGTATGGTTTTATTCCTGATTTAGACGAGATGACTTTTGGTGAGTATATAGACTTGGATACTAATATTGGAGATTGGGATAACATACAGAAAGCAATGGGTGTACTGTATAGACCAATAGAAATGAGAAAGGGTAACAGATACCACATAAAAGAGTATGATGCAGGAGATGTAGAGCATTTAAAAGATATGCCATTAGATGCTGTATTAGGTTCTGTTATTTTTTTTTATCGTTTAGGGAACGACTTATGTCAAGTTATGATGAACTCTTTGGAAACGGAGGAAATGGAGGACTTACAAAACAGGCTCAATTTGGAAGAAAATGGGGGTGGTACTCATCAGTTTATGCACTCGCTCAATCAGATATTAGAAGATTTGAAAATATCACTAAATTAAAAATGCACGAATGTTTACTATTCTTAACTTTTGAAAAAGAGAAACAAGAAATAGAAGCAAGTAATAT
>JABDKL010000194.1 GCA_013002225.1 Winogradskyella sp. | reverse complement strand
TTATTCGATTTGTATGGCCGGAAAGTTATGACAAGTCAGATTGGACCAAACGCTTCCGATTTAGACCTGTCTGAAATGTCTTCTGGAAATTATATTGTGGAAATATTGTCTGTGGAGAATAAACGATTTATTAAACGCCTCGTTGTAGACTAAATTAAACTACAGTCATCTCTTAATAATACGGTCTACAAAAAGCAGAATAGCTACATTCCCACATATTTATTTTCTTTTTTTCAGTAAATAGAAAGGTGAATATATCAACAAAAACAATGGTATAATTATCAACTGCCCAACCAAAATGTAATAGGGCCATTCACCAAAGTAATCTAAAAGTGTTGCTGATTTAGGTTTTTCATTTAAGTAAAAATAATTCGCATCTAAAAAATAATTGAACAGCAACATCACTATAACATAAAACTGTAAGGCCAAAAAGGACTTGAACACACTTTTAAATTTAGGTTTCATGTTAAAAACAAAAATGAAATAAAAGATTATGGACAATAGCCCAAGGTGTACTGTCCAATATCTAAAATAATCAAAACTCGGAAATCCAATCGCAATATCTGGCGTTAGTACACCTTGCAATGTTCCGCCTATAATCCAAAACACCAATATCTCGAACATCCAATATTTACGGTAATATGTAAATAAAGGAATGAGCAAGGCCATTAGACTACAGAGGTATAAAGGTAGATCTGTTTTAAAATTATAAGCGTCAAAAAAAATGCGATATAAATGAAAACTAAATACCACTGCAGATACAACCCAACCTAAATATTGTATCGCTATGCGCTTTTGAACATTGCTAAATTTCTTACGAGCATATCGAATAAAAAGTATATTAAAAAGTACCGCTAAACCAATCGGTAGCAGGTGCTGTAAACTCCCTATCGCAACAGATTCTTGAACGATAAAAAGTGGTATAGTAAACATACGAGATTATCTATTGTGCTTACGATGTTGCTCTCTGGCCAACAAGGTATTTTTTAATAACATTGCAATAGTCATTGGCCCTACTCCACCAGGCACTGGGGTAATATAACTCGCTTTTTTACTCACGTTATCAAAATCTACATCTCCAGTAATATAGTATCCTTTTTCAGAATCGTCTGGCACACGTGTTATACCAACGTCAATAATAACAGCATCATCTTTAACCATTTCGGCTTTTAAAAATTTTGGAATCCCTAAAGCAGAAATGATAATATCAGCTTGCGAAGTTATCTGAGTAATATTCTTAGTGTGGCTATGGGTTAGGGTTACGGTTGAATTGCCAGGAAATCCTTTTCGACCCATTAAAATACTCATTGGCCGACCAACTATATGCGAACGACCGATGACAACCGTATGCTTACCTTTGGTTTCCACACCATAGCGATCCATTAACTCTAATATTCCGAAAGGCGTTGCTGGAATAAAGGTAGACATATCCAAGGCCATTTTACCAAAATTCATTGGGTGAAATCCATCTACATCTTTATCAGGATTTACCGCCATTAATACTTTTTGCGTATTAATTTGAGGTGGCAATGGAAGTTGAATGATAAAACCATCGATATCGTCGTCGTTATTTAGATCTTCAATTTTATCTAGCAGCTCTATCTCACTTGTAGTATTTGGCATTCGCACCATTGTAGATTCAAAACCAACACGCTCACAAGCTCTTACTTTACTACCAACATAAGTTAAACTGGCTCCATCGTTTCCCACAATGACAGCAGCAAGATGTGGAACCTTTTCATCATTAGCCTTCATTTTATCAACTTCAGCTTTGATTTCTTCTTTAATATCCTTGCTTGTTTTTCTTCCGTCTAGTATGGTCATTTTATGGTATTGAGTCTGCAGCACAAAGTCTGCATAAGTTATAGTTCCAATATATTTTTGACTACCAATTGTCGCCTGTCAAATTACCTACTCTTTTAACGCGGCATGTTTTTCATGGCTTGCATCATGCGTTTACCGCCACCACCTTGCATCATCTTCATCATTTTGCTCATTTGCGTAAATTGTTTTAACAACTGATTTACTTCTTGTACAGAGGTACCAGAACCTTTACCAATTCGTTTTTTACGACTCGCATTTATAATAGAAGGATTAGCGCGTTCACCAGGTGTCATAGAATGAATTATCGCTTCAATTCCCTTAAAGGCATCATCATCAATATCTATATCCTTCATCATTTTGCCAGCACCAGGTATCATTCCGATTAAATCCTTCATGTTACCCATTTTCTTGATTTGCTGAATCTGCTTTAAGAAATCATCAAACCCAAACTGGTTTTTGGCAATCTTCTTTTGAAGTTTACGCGCTTCCTCTTCATCAAATTGTTCCTGAGCTCGTTCTACAAGTGATACCACATCACCCATACCCAAAATACGATCTGCCATACGTGAAGGATAGAACACATCTATCGCCTCCATCTTCTCACCAGTACCAATAAACTTAATAGGCTTATTAACTACCGATTTAATGGAAATGGCCGCTCCACCTCGAGTATCACCATCTAATTTTGTTAAAATAACACAATCGAAATTAAGAATGTCGTTAAACGCTTTTGCAGTATTAACGGCATCTTGCCCTGTCATAGAATCGACAACAAATAGTGTTTCTTCTGGCTCTATAGCTTTGTGAATATTAGAGATCTCAGTCATCATAGCTTCATCCACAGCTAAACGACCAGCGGTATCAATAATAACTACATTATGTCCATTAGCCTTTGCATGTGCAATACCTGCCTTGGATATGGCAACAGGATCATTATTTCCTCTGTCACTAAAAACCTCAACACCGATTTGATCACCAACAACGTGCAATTGATCTATTGCAGCTGGTCGATATACATCACAAGCTACTAATAAAGGCTTCTTAGTTTTTTTGTTTTTTAGGTAATTAGCCAGTTTACCAGAAAAGGTTGTTTTACCTGACCCTTGTAAACCAGACATTAAAATAACACTAGGTGTACCAGATAGATTTATACCTTCTGCATCACCTCCCATAAGTTCGGTTAATTCGTCTTTAACGATTTTAACCATTAACTGACCAGGTTGTAACGTGGTCAATACATTCTGACCAAGTGCTTTTTCTTTAACCCTATTGGTAAATTCTTTAGCAATCTTAAAGTTAACATCGGCATCTAAAAGCGCACGTCTAACTTCCTTTAAAGTTTCGGCAACGTTTACTTCTGTAATACTACCATGACCCTTTAAGACGTGTAACGCTTTATCTAACTTATCGCTTAAATTATTAAACATAATATTTTATCTCTTTTAGAAGTTGCAAATTTAAGAAATTACAAGAGATAAACGAATGTGATATGTACAATTCTGCAAGTGAAAAACAGATAATTACATAACAGAAAAGAGCTGCCTAGCGGTGAGCAACTCCTTTCATCAACTTAACTAACTAAAATTAAATACTTACTTAGCGGTAATTCTATGGACTAATCACATGTTCTGTCAAGCACCATTTCATTATTATTGTTATTAATGTCATGCAGTACTAATTGTTCTCCAGTACATTCAACAACCAACCAACTTCCTGTAATCTCCTGAATGTTTGGTCCATTAACTTCTGAAAATGAAATGACAATACCGTTTGTTGTTGCTGTTGTTGTCCATACGGCATCGATGGTTTCTGTATCTGTATAAATAATTAGGACATCTGTACCTAATTCAAAATCTAGATTCCAAACAGATAGATTATCGCTTCCATTAAAACTTGTAATATTCCAGATACATTCAGCAAGTGTACCATCTACATCCTCTTCTGTGCAGTTACCAGCATTGCAATCTGCAAGAATTAAATCAATAGTAAACACCTCAACCTGATTATCAATTTCAACTCTAACAAAAATTGTTTGTGGCGCACTTATGTTGTTATACGCCTCAGGGTTTCCTATGGCATTTTCACCTGCGAAGGCATCTGTCTCTGTCTCGTGATAAGACACAAGATCTGCTGTAGGTATACAATTTGAAAAGGCAATTGGCAGATTAAATTCTTCCGTTGCATCATTATTTACATCACATAATTCTAATACAGCATCAAAGCTCTCAAAGCATTCAAATAAATTACAATCTTCAGTAATGAGATAAATTGTGAATAGTTCAAAATTTCCGTTATCGGCTTCAATTCTTAAAAACACCTGAGCTTCGACCGACCAATAGGATTCAGTATTCACAATCGGATTACTATTGGTTTCTGCATCTAATATATTCTCATGAAATGAGGCTATTAAACTATACGGACAATCTAATAATCCTATAGTATCACCACTCAGATTAAATTCAGCTTGATTATTTGGCCCTAGGCACTCTATTATTTGAAAATCTGAAAAACAATCAAATACTTCATTTCCTAAATTAAGATCACATTCCCGCTGTAATTCTATATAGTTATCATCTATCACTAAATATAAATATTCACCGCTGCATTCTACAATTTGCCACTGACCATTTAAGACTTCAAAGTCATCTTGAAACAACAGATTTAAATATACATCTCCAGAAATAACCATTAATTCCCAAATCCCAATCTGTGATTCAGATCCGTCTCCATTTTGTAGCAATATTTGTCCATTATCAGTAAAATAAACATAAACAGGTGTAAAGGTGTCAATAAGGTCTGTTTCTAATAACCACGCACATTCTTCAAGAATATCATCTATATCCGTTACAGAACAATCAATGTCTTCCTCGCAGTCTTGTTCTAATTGCAGGGCATAATCACCCCTTACAATATCCAGCTCATTCTCATTACAACTTACTAATAACCATTCACCACCTAAGTCTTCCTGGTATGCAGTTAAATCGAAAATATTTAAAACTAATCCGTTATTGGTTACCACCAAATTCCAGTTACCTCCTATCGCAGAAGTTGCATCACCTTCGGTGATAGTTATAGATCCATCTTCAAAAAATAAGATCTGATGAATGTCGAAATCATCGTTAGGATCGTTAATATCCCAAGGACATTGTAATAATAATTCTGCAACATCATCTTCATTGCATTCAGATTGTTCTGAGTCATCACAGTTTTCCTCGGCAGCAGAAATAACATCAGACAATTCCTGGTTAGAATTTACTTCAACAATTTCTCCACTGGCATACTCCAAATTCACAGGATAATTTAAACTAACAATTAAGGTATTATCATTTGCCTCAAGATTAGCGAGAAAATTATACAAAGCTTCATCAGTTTCAATAATGACCGTGTCTATAATTGTAAACTCTGAGTTAAATACAGAAAATGAAATGGGATAGACAAAATCAACACAATTTATAACCTCATCATCGTCATCACATTGGCTGATAAAGTTTTCCAACTGCTCTTGATTCACTATAACCACCTCCGTATAATCATTAAAAATTATGGTTATCGGAAATACAAAATCCAAAAAGTCTTCATTGTCGGCTAATTCTTCGAAAATATCCTCCAATTGATCAAAATCAGAAATGGTTTCAATGGTTATTGTAATATCACTAACAATTATTGTTACCGGTAATTCTACAGAAAAACAGCTGGACTCATCGATAATATTATCATAAGCACCAAAATTTGCTGAGGTGTTAGCTATTAAGTTAGCCAAGGTAGAGTTTGGGACAATAGTTTCTTGTTCATTTGTGTCATTAATATTAATGACTTCATCCTGACAAGCTGTAAAAGAAATAAGGACAAAAAAGGCGAAAAAGATTAATTGGTTGATTTGAGTTTTCATAAGTAGATGTATTTCATTTTATTAATAGAACAACTAATTTCTTAAAACTCCTACCTCAGTTCTTAAATAATTTATTTATAATTTGTAGCTCATAAAATCAATAATGAGCCAAAAATTGCATAAAAATATATGTGAACAACAATTATTTGAACGTTTTTATAAAAAACACAGCAAGTCACTACACGACTTTTTGTATTACAAGTTTGGTACTCATTTAAGTCCACAAGATAAAGTCCAAGAGGCATTTATAAAGTTATGGCAAAATTGTGCTAAGGTAACACCAGATAAGGCAAAAAGTTTTTTATTCACTACGGCCAACAATCTAATGTTAAACGCCGTTGCACACCAAAAAGTAGTTTTAAAGCATAGAAAAGTCCCTGTAAAACACGCCACCAATGAAAGCCCAGAATTTATACTTGAAGAGAAAGAATACAATATAAAATTACAAAAGGCACTTGCTAACTTAACAGCAGCACAACGTGCGGCATTTCTCTTAAATAGAATTGAAGGGAAACGATTTAAAGAAATAGCCGAACTTTTAGATATATCTACAAAGGCCGTAGAAAAACGCATCTATGGAGCTCTAAAACAACTAAGAAAAGAAATTGAAGGTTTATAAAGCAGTAAGGTAGGAGATTATAGATTATAACTGTTTTATTATTGAATATAAAGACATGGAAAGAGAAGAACTCATAAAAAAATGGTTAGATCATAATTTAAGTGAAGAGGAGCATTATGCTTTTTCGAAGCTTAAAGATTATGAGACACTTAATAAAATGAGTAAGCGTTTACACGATTTTAAGGCTCCAGAATTTTTTGTAGATGAACACTATGAAAAACTAATACCAAAGCTTAAAACAGATCATACTATATCTAAACCCTGGTATAAACCTATTTTAAAAATTGCTGCAATTTTAGTTTTAGGGCTTAGTATTTATTATTATTCTACCACATTAAATACCGAATTAAAAACTGCCGTTGCAGAGCAAACCACATTAAATCTGCCAGACGCTTCTCTAGTTATATTAAACGCAAACTCTACCCTAATTTATAACGAAAGTAATTGGGACAGCGACCGAGAAGTTATACTTAAAGGAGAAGCTTATTTTAAAGTTGCTAAAGGCAAATTATTTGATGTTATTACAAAAGATGGTATAGTAAGCGTTTTAGGTACTGAATTTAATGTAAGGCAACGCAACAACTATTTTGAAGTTACTTGTTTTGAAGGCTCCGTGTCCGTAGCTCACAATAAAGATACCGTTATTCTTAAGCCAGGTAATACATTTCGATTAATTGATGGGAAACTACTTGTTAATGAAAAAGAAATCACTACGCAGCCAACCTGGTTGCGTGGTGAAAGTAGTTTTAATGCTGTACCCCTAAAGTATGTGATTTCCGAGTTTGAAAATCACTATCCTCAAAAAATTGAATTAGAAAATATAGATAGCTCAAGATTATTTACAGGCAGCTTTACGCACAAAAATGTTGATTTAGCATTGCAATCCATTGCAATACCCTTAAATTTAAGCTACAGTAAATATCAGTCATCTATTGTATTAACGCGTGAATAAGCAATTAAAACGTCTTATTTTATTATTCTTTTTTGGTCTTTTTTTTGGTTTAGGGCATGGTCAAATTCAAAAAGAAAAACTTCCCCTTGTTCAGCTATTACAGGAATTAGAAATACGCTATGGTATAAAATTTTCATATGAGACCAGTATTATTGATTCTATAGAACTAGTTCCATTAGAAACCAAATTGACCTTAGCTCAAGCCATACAGCGGCTGAGGATCATTACCAATTTAAAGTTTGAAGTTTTAAGTGAACGCTTTGTGGCTATTATCCCAAATTTAAGTAAAGACTTGCTTAATGAAACACATCAACTTGATGAGGTCGTTATCCAAAACTACTTAACAAAAGGTTTAAACAAAACCGTTAACGGCGCTATTAATGTTAATAGTAATTCGTTTGATCTTATCCCTGGATTAATAGAGCCCGATGTATTACAAATAATTCAAAATTTACCAGGCATACAAAGTGTAGACGAGCGCATCTCTAATATTAATGTAAGAGGAGGTACTAACGATCAGAACCTGATTTTGTATGAAGGAATAAGAATGTTCCAAACAGGCCACTTTTTTGGATTAATTTCGGCGTTTAATCCTTACTTAACGGAAGGTGTAACCCTATCTAAAAATGGCACAAGTGCCAGATTTGGTGATGGCGTATCCAGCACAATCATTATTAATAATTCTGATGAGATTAATAAAACTAACACGTTTGGTCTTGGAGGCAACTTACTAAATGTAGATGGATTAACTAATATCGCTTTAACAAAGAAAATGGCTTTGCAATTATCTTTGAGGCGTTCCTATACCGACCTATTGGTCTCAAAAACTTATGACGCTTATTTTGACCGAATCTTTAGGGATTCTGAATTAAACAGTCAAAACAATCGCAACACTCTTTTATCATTAGACGAGCGGTTTTTATTCTACGATGTTAATGGGAAATTTCTATATAATATTAATGCATCCTCTAAATTTCGCTTTAACATTCTTAATATTAACAATCATTTAGATTATAATAGAATATTTACAACAACAGACAATTCTATTCAAGAAACTAGAAGCGCCTTAAATCAGGCTAGTTTTGGAGTTAGTGCAACCTATAATAAATCGTGGCGAAATGATCTTACCACTTCCATACAGCTTTATTATTCTAATTACAAATTAGATGCCATAAACAATGACCTTACCAATGAGAGCAGAATTATACAACAAAATGAAGTTGATGACTATGGTTTACGCATAGATCTTTCAAAGACTATTGATGCCCTTACTAAAGTTAATAGTGGTTACCAGTTAAATGAAGTAGGTGTATCTAATTTAGAAGACGTTAGTAACCCTCTATTTACCAGTTTTAATAAAAAAATCCTAAGAACGCATGCTATATTTAGCGAAATAGAATGGAAATCTGATTCTAAAGATTCTTATTTAAAATTTGGCGCAAGAATTAGTTATTACGAGAAACTTGCCCAAGTCGTAATGGAACCAAGAGTTTCCTTTAATCAAAAAATTGCCGACTTTTTTAGGCTAGAAATTTTAGGTGAACTTAAGAGCCAATCCATTACTCAGATCATTGATGTACAGCAGGATTTTTTTGGCATTGAAAAAAGGCGATGGCAACTAGCAAATAACGATGAGGTTCCTTTAATAAAAAGTCAACAAGCATCAGTTGGTTTCAGTTACAACTTTAATGGCTTATTAATTTCTGCCGAAGGTTATTATAAGAATGTTTCAAATATTACAGCAAGAAGTCAAGGCTTTCAAAATCAATTTCAATTTACTAATGACATAGGCTCTTATAATATTTTAGGTGCTGATTTTTTAATAAATAAGCGCTATAAGAATTTCAAAGCCTGGCTAAGTTATACATTTAGTAATAACAAATATCAATTTAAAAACTTGAATAATAGTAAGGCATTTGCAAACACCTTAGACCTTACTCATGCCATTAATACCTCCTTCGTCTATAACCTTGAAAATTTAAAACTGGGCATAGGTTTTAACTGGCATTCCGGAAGACCTTATACAAAGCCTGCTGTAGATCAAAATCTCAATAATTCAGAAATAGAGTATAAAGACCCTAATAGATCAAGGTTAAAAGATTATTTTAGAACAGATATTTCTGCAACCTATAGTTTTAAACTGTTTAAATATATAAATGCAGATGTTGGAGCTTCGGTTTGGAATATTTTTAATAGAACCAATCTTGTTAATAGATTTTATAAGGAAGATTCGAATAATTCAATACTAAAAACAGATAGCAGGTCTTTAAAGTTTACACCTAATTTCAGTTTTAGGGTACGGTTTTAGTAGTTTTAATATTCGTAATTTTAGTTCTTACTAATTAAACACGCCATGACCAAAGAAGAATTATACGCACTAAGATTTCCGATTGGAGAATTCATTAAACCAGATAAGATCACCAAAGAACATTTGAACGACTGGGTGATTACTATTGAAAATTTTCCGCTAAACATTGATTCTTTAATAAATTCATTAAATGAACACCAATTAAAATATAGGTACAGACCAAACGGATGGACCATTAAACAAGTTGTACATCATTGTGCAGATAGCCATATGAACAGTATCATTCGATTTAAGCTTGCATTAACTGAAGATAAGCCAACCATAAAACCATATTTTGAGGACCGATTTGCAAATCTAGAGGATTATGAAGCACCGATGGAAACGTCACAGAGCATACTTAAAGGCGTACATAAAAAATTAAGTATTTTATTGAGGTCGCTAAATACAGATGAATTAAAGCGCACGTTTTTACATCCAGATCACGGAAAGTATTTTACGATAGCTGAGACTATCGGTATGTATGCGTGGCATAGCAGCCACCATTTAGCACATATAAAACAAGCGCTTAAATACGAGGGTAACTTTAAATAGTAATTTTTTTTTCAACTGTGTAACCTTTCGTTAAGATCAAATATATTAACTAGGCATTATAGTTTGCGTTTAAGGTTGTCCATTAACTGAATTTTCCTTTTCTCTTTCCTTCTCTATACTTTCTCGGATTTTTTCGATAGCAGACTCTATAGACTTATCTGGCTCTATTAGATTATATTCTCCCCAAAAATCTGGATCGGAAAAACCAGAAATAGCATCAGTAATAATTACAGTTGGTCTTAATCTATCTCTACTTTTAATGTTTTTCTTGGTAGAGGAAATTTCCCAATCTGTAACTGCCATTTCACTAGAAAGGGTATACACCTTATTAAATAATTCGCGTTTCTTATTCACCTTAAATTTTAGACTTAAATTTGAGTAGCTATAATACCATTTGTTTCCTTTTGCTTTATAGTCTACCCTATAGGTAGCTTCTAAAGGATAAACAATCACATTTCTTGGTTTTTTTCTCACCAACAAATTTTTAGACTTACTCTTGTCACTTAAATCAAGTGCATATTTTGCACTTACTAAAGCTAATGATTGAACATCTATATATAATTTACCAACGTAATTTAGATTGAGGCCTTTACTTTTTGGTTTAAAATTTACAACGTACACGTTCCTGTTGTTAATAGTAGAGGGCTCGTCAAAACTAAAACTATAACTCGCAATTGACTCTTCAGTAAAAATGTACTCTGGATACTTCATTATATCTAAATAGATCGTAGAAAAAGGTCCACCCTGTAACTTTACCGATACTGTATCGAGACGTTTATAATCTGTACTTTTTCTAGCTTTATTTAATTGTATGGCATCTCTTTGGTTTGAAGTATATGGTTGCTTTAAAATGTTTACTACGGCCTCTGTTAAGGATACATTTCTACTACGTCGCTTAATAGTTTCGCGATAAAAAGCAGTCATAAATACAGATTCATCCTGAATGTTGTTATTCTTATCTTCAAAAACTTTTTTCACTAAACCTTCTGCGTCTTTGTAGGCATTGATATTTACTTCAGAAAGCTGAGTAATTGCTTGACTGAGTTCTATCGTAAAATTTTCAGAAAACTCAGATAAGGGCACTACTCTGGTGTTATAGCCTAATAATGCAACCATAACTTTAGAATCTAAATGTTTATTAGGCACCTTTAGTATAAATTCGCCTTCAGAATTTGTTATTGTACTAATATTAGTGTCATTAACATTAAGGCTAACGGATTCTAAGGCTTTATTGGTCCTAATATCTACTACATTTCCAGTAAATTCTTTATAGTCGTTTTGAGCATTTAGAAAAGCAAAACTCGACATCAACACAACCAACGAAAAAAATAAGAGTCTTTTATAATTATTAACAGAAATCATAACTATACAATTTGATTAAACCACCTTAATTACTAAGATACGAAAAAAAGCACCAACGGCCTATAAACCAAAATGTTAAATAAAAGAAACTAGCCTTAACTTTATAAGCCTATTAGCCCTACATACGTTCTGGGACATCAATCCCTAAAACACTAAAAGCATTTTTAATAGTTTGTCCAACAGATTTTGAAAGGGCAACTCTAAAGCTCTGCTCATTTTTATTTTCAGCACCCAGAATAGAAACATTTTGATAGAACGAATTAAAATCCTTTACCAAATCGTAAGTATAATTGGCTATTAACGCAGGACTGTGTTGTTCGGCTGCATTTTGAATTACTTCTGGAAACAACTCTAGTTGCTTTATTAATTGACGTTCTTTTTCGTGAAGATCTATATTATCTGCGGTTGAATTCTCACCTATTAAATGCTCTGATTTGCGTAAAATAGACTGAATTCTTGCGTATGTGTATTGAATAAATGGACCAGTATTACCTTGAAAATCTATAGATTCTTTAGGGTCGAATAAAATGCGCTTTTTAGGATCTACCTTGAGAATATAATATTTTAAGGCACCTAAACCAATAGTTTTGTACAACTCTTTTTTTTCTGTTTCAGAATAATCTTCAAGCTTACCCAGTTCTTTTGAAATTTCCTCAGCTGTTTCTGCCATTTCTTTGATAAGGTCATCTGCATCCACAACTGTTCCTTCTCTACTCTTCATTTTACCACTTGGTAAATCTACCATTCCGTAACTGAGGTGATACAGGTTTTTTGCCCATTCAAAACCTAGTTTTTTAAGAATTAGGAAGAGGACTTTAAAATGATAATCTTGCTCATTACCAACAGTATACACCATACCTCCAACATCAGGATAGTCCTTAATACGTTGTATCGCTGTACCAATATCCTGCGTCATATAAACTGCTGTACCATCGCTTCGCAATACAATTTTTCTATCCAAGCCTTCATCGGTTAAATCGCACCATACAGAACCATCGGGATCTTTTTCAAAAACACCAGTTTTTAGCCCTTCATCTACAAACTCTTTTCCTAAAAGATAAGTTTGGCTCTCATAGTAATATTTATCAAAATCAACTCCAATATTTTGATAGGTTGCCTCAAATCCTTTGTAGACCCAGCCATTCATTTTATGCCACAGGGCAACAACGTTCTCATCGCCAGACTCCCATTGTCTGAGCATTTCCTGTGCTTCTAATAAAATGGGAGCGTTTTTCTTTGCATCCTCTTCCGAGGCACCATTAGCTACTAAATCGTTAACCTCCTTCTTATAAGCCTTGTCAAATTCTACATAATAATTACCAACAAGCTTATCGCCTTTTAAACCTGTAGATTCAGGAGTTTCATTATTACCAAATCGTTGCCAGGCCAACATACTTTTACATATATGTATACCTCTGTCATTTATAATTTGGGTTTTGTAGACGTTTTTGCCCGATGCTTTTAAAATTTCGGATACGCTGTAACCTAAAAGCACATTTCTTACATGACCTAGATGAAGTGGCTTATTGGTATTTGGCGAAGAATACTCCACCATTATAGCTTTGTTATCTTTTGCCTCTGCAAAACCATAATTTTCAATTTGACATATATTTTTGAAGAAATTGATGTAATACGAATCATCAATTTCTATATTCAAAAATCCTTTAACGACGTTGAATCCTTTGACCAGATCGACATGTTCTTGCAGATATTGTCCAATTCGCTCGCCAATAACAGCAGGATTTCCTTTAACTATGCGAAGCATTGGGAAAACCACCACTGTAATATCTCCAGCAAACTCTTTTCGTGTTGCTTGAAATTCCACAGATTTTAGTTCGGCTTGAAACAAAGATTTCACTGCATCTTTTACATGCTTTTCTAAGGTATTATGAAGATTCATTACAGCTAATATTTAGGCTTTTAAAACGCTTGCAAAGATAGTTGTTTTATTATTTTAATAGGATTTTGAATACTCTTAATTTCCTAATTTAAGGACAATTTTGAGAAGTGTTTTGTTTATGTTTAACATCTGGTTTTTATAAGCCTAATTTTACTACTAAATTCCATTTGCACTTAAACCAATAGAACTATAACAAGATGTGTTACTAATACAATTTAGTATCACTTATTAGATTGTTTTACTATAGCGAATAAGTTTAAGAGAGACACTTTAAATCTTTCTTAACTAATTTAGCAGCAACACATTACGCAAAACATGCATTTCATCGATGATTAGGTAGTTTTTCCATGATTTTTACCGTTAATCGATACATCATTTTTTTTGTGATTTTCATCCGTCCCTTTATCTAATTTATTGGTATTAAATCCTAATTATTAGTGTATCTAAGGGTATTATGGCATTTTTGATATGCTATTAACAAATGTCCCAAACATTAATGAAGCTTATTGATAAAACATTAACAGCGTTGTTATTGTTTAGTGTTGACTTACTTTTGGCATCCCTCTATAAAAGTTACATACACCAAAACAGCATACTTCGTACTATCCTTCTGCGTCGATGAAACAGTTATTGACATTAGCTGTTTTCCTTGTATCGCTTTCCGTTTTTTCACAAAATGAGAAGATAGACAGCCTTATGATACAATTAGCCTATCAATCTAAAGATTCGTCTAAGGTAGGCACCTCGCTAATACTCATTAAAGAACTTTATGAAATAGAAGATTATAAAAAGGCATTACTTTTTATTAATGAAACTTCGAAATTATCAAAAGATATAAATTACATCAAGGGAATAGCTGAAAGCAGCTATTTTAGAGCTTTAATCTACACCAAACAAAATGACTATTATAATGCTATTGATAATTATAAGAAGTCGAGACAATCATATTTAGCCATCTCAGACACCTTGGGAGTTGCAAAAGTTAGCAACAGCATAGGTTTACTAGAAATAAAGAGAGGAAATTATAGTGTAGGACTTAGTAATTCCTTGTCTGCCATAGCTATTTTTGAAAAACGTAATTTAAAAAACGAACTCAGCGAAGCGTATAATAATCTTGCAGAAGCCTATTTTAAGACCAATCAAATAGACAAAGCTTTAGATTTTAATTTTAAAGCTTTAGAGGTACGAAAGCAAACTAATGATAATAGTGGCATAAAAGTTTCGAACAAAAACATTGCAGATCTATACTCCTTAAGAAAAGAGCATCGAAAAGCTATTGAATATTACGAAAAAACTTTAGAACTGCTAAACCCTGATACAGATCAGGATTTACGTGGAGAAATACTACCAAAACTTGGTAGTGAATACTTGCAGTTTAATGAATATGATAAGGCAGCCAACTATTTAATTGAAGGCCTAAAATATAATAGATCACGTGATAATAAGGAAGGTATCCTTAGAGCCCTTAATGCAATAGGAAACTTAAATCTACAGAAAAATAAGGTTAGGCTAGCGGAGCTTCAGTTAAACGAAGCGTATCAATTAGCTCAACAAATAGATAATAAGTCCGAGTTATTAGAAAACTATAGGCTCCATATCCAACTAGATTCGACTCGAGGTTTTTACCAAAATGCATTTTTTTGGCAGAACAAATATTATGACCTTAAAGAAGCAATTAATAGAAGTAATGAGCCTCAGCTACCTACAGATGTCAGTCCATTAGACTTAAATGAAGTTGATCCTATAGAAGATATCGGGTTATCTGCCGTCAATGAGTCTTCACTCCCTAACTGGCTTAATAAACCATTAGTAGTCTATGGCATTATTGCTGCACTTTTAATAGCTTTAACATTATTAATTGTTAGCTATTTAAAGCGGAATTCTTATAAGGTAGTCCTTGCAGAACAGACCGAAAAATTAGA
>JABDKL010000191.1 GCA_013002225.1 Winogradskyella sp. | reverse complement strand
AATGTCAATGATGATGTGGAAGATGTAGCAAAGGTCATGTCTAAATACGATTTAGAAGCGATTCCTGTGGTAGACGATAAGCAAACGTTATTAGGACGTATTACCATTGATGATATTGTAGATGTTTTAAAAGTAGAAGCAGATAAAGATTACCAGCTTGCAGCAGGTATTACACAAGAAGTAGAAGCAGATGATAGTGTCTGGGAACTAACACGTGCTAGATTGCCATGGTTAGTCTTGGGTTTATTTGGAGGTTTGGGTAGTGTTTTTATTATGAAGGGTTACGAAGAAATTATGGAAACCGTCCCTTCACTATTTTTCTACACACCATTAATAGCTGCGATGGCAGGAAATGTTGGTGTACAATCAAGCGCTATTATAGTCCAGGGTTTAGCAAACGATAACGTAAAAGGTAGCTTGTTAAGTCGACTAATGAAAGAGGTAGGCTTAGCGCTTATAAACGGGCTTGCATTGGCCTTACTTGTCATATTTTTTGGCTACTTAATTGGGCAACCCTCAACAGAGAGTATAGCGATTGCCGTTTCTATGATGAGTGTAATTATTGTAGCAGCCTTAGTTGGGACGTTTGTTCCTATTATATTAGACAAGCGAGGCATCGACCCTGCAATTGCCACAGGACCATTTATTACTACCAGTAACGATATTTTAGGGATTTATTTATTCTTTGTACTTTCAGGATTAATCATAGGATTTTAACAAATGAAAGCCGTAAACATACAAGAAAAGTTTACTAAGTTTAGTAAAAATTGGCATCCACACCAAGTTGCCATAGTAGATGATATGCAAGTTATTTTAGCCAAATTAAAAGGTGAGTTTGTTTGGCACAGTCATGATGATGAGGATGAATTATTTCAGGTTATTAAAGGCACACTATATATGCAGTTTAGAGATAGAACTGAGGTGGTAAATGAAGGTGAGTTTATAGTAGTCCCAAAAGGTATAGAACATAATCCCCAAACCAAAAATGACGAAGAAGTTCATGTTCTTTTATTCGAAAAACTGAAAACGGCTCATACTGGTAATGTCGAGCATCCGCTAACACAAACTGAATATCCAAAAATATAAAGGTTGTTAATGGGTTACTTTCAGTAAAGTCTAGCTGCATCTACAAATTTTTTTCTCAAAAGTACAATTATGAAAATACTTCACCTCGATAGTAACCATCCATTATTATTGAAGCAATTAAATGAACTAGGCTTCATTAACCATGAAGATTATACGGCTTCTAAAGAAACTGTAGAAATAAAAATAGCTGAGTACGATGGCATTATTATTAGAAGTCGTTTTTTGATTGACAAACCGTTTTTGGATGCTGCAAAGAATCTAAAATTTATAGGTCGAGTCGGTGCAGGTTTAGAAAATATAGATTGTGATTATGCTTCCAAAAAGGGAATTCATCTGATTTCAGCACCAGAAGGGAATCGAAATGCCGTTGGCGAACACACGCTTGGAATGTTATTGGCCTTATTTAATAAACTTAACAAAGCAGACAAAGAAGTACGACAGGGAAAATGGCTAAGGGAAGCCAATCGCGGTATAGAGTTAGACGGTAAAACTGTTGGACTTATTGGCTATGGCAACATGGGTAAAGCCTTTGCCAAAAAATTAAAAGGGTTTAGTGTAGGCGTTGTTTGTTATGATATAAAAGCTAATGTTGGAGATGAGAATTGCAAACAAGTCTCCTTAGATAAACTTCAGGAAGTGGCAGATGTGCTTAGTTTGCACGTTCCTCAGACAGTTCAAACTTCAGGAATGGTAAATATTGAATTTATCAATAATTTTAAAAAGCCATTTTGGTTAATAAATACTGCGCGAGGAAAAAGTGTCGTTACTGAAGATTTAGTCTCAGCATTAGAATCAGGGAAAATTTTAGGAGCTGGACTTGATGTTCTTGAATATGAAAAAGCCTCCTTCGAAAATTTATTCAAAATTGAAGAACCTAAATTTAAATGGATGCGAAAAGGCAAAAAGTCTAATTTACCAGAAGCATTTCAGTATTTAGTCAATGCCGATAATGTAATTCTCTCTCCTCACGTTGCTGGTTGGACAGTTGAGAGCCATATTAATCTTGCGCAAACTATTGTAGATAAGATAAAAGCAAAATTTCACTAATTTAGAGCGTTAATAAATCCATCCATAAATGACATCAAATGCTGAAACACCGGAGGAGTATATTGCTCAATTGCCAGATGACAGAAAAGAACCTATAACAAAATTACACACCCTCATTAAAAAACATATGCCCAAAGGCTTGGAAGCAGGTATGGGCTATGGCATGTTAGCCTATTATGTCCCTAAATCTATTTACCCAAAGGGATATCATTGTAAACCTTTTCCTCCTTTACCATTCATAAATTTAGCATCTCAAAAGAATTTCATAGCGCTTTATCATTCTGGAATATATGCTAAAAAACAACTTTACGATTGGTTTGTGTCAGAATATCCTAAGCACTGCAGGTACAAACTGGATATGGGCAAGAGTTGTGTGCGCTTCAAAAAGATGGATGATATTCCATATAAATTAATTGAAGAGCTAATGGGTAAAATGTCTGTAGAAGAATGGATAACTATTTACGAAAATGCCTTAAAAACCAACTAATATGAAAAAACGAGTGACAGGAATCGGTGGACTATTTTTTAAAACTAAAGACCCAAAAGCTTCAAAAAATTGGTATAAAAAACACCTTGGCTTCAATACCGATGATTATGGTTGCACCTTTTGGTGGAAAGACAAAGACGGAAATGATTGCTCGACGCAATGGAGCCCATTTCCTCAGGACACTAAATATTACGAGCCTTCTAAAAAAGACTTTATGTTTAATTACCGCGTAGAAAATTTAGTAGAACTCTTAAAAGTTTTAAAAGACGAAGGCGTAACTATAGTTGGCGAAATGGAAGAATACGACTATGGTAAGTTCGGTTGGGTACTGGATAACGACGGTAATAAAATTGAATTATGGGAGCCTATTGATAAAGCATTCCTGTAATCTTTACCTCATAAGAAAGAACACATTTGTATAATAGAATAGTAAGTTAATAGCACCAGAGCTATGAACGAAGAATTACAGTTCTGTAACAAAATTGAGATTTTATATACCTATAATATGAGCTATTGTTAATACAACCCACAAACCTCTGTTGTATTAACTTTATATCACAAACCAAAAAAAAAAATTAAAATGTCAAACGATAATAAAGATTTGGGCGACGATCTTAACGACATGTTAGGAGACGCTAAAGAAAATGCAAAAAAGGCCGGAGAAAAAATAAGCAAATCTGCAAAAGAGTTCTCTAATGAAGCCAAAGAAAGTGCTAAAGAATTTTCTGATGGAGCTAAGGAAGTCTTTGAAAAATCAACTGGGGAAAACAAGAAAATATTGGCTGGAGTACTCGCTATTCTTTTAGGCGCATTTGGAATCCATAAATTTGTGCTGGGCTATAATAAGGAAGGTCTTATTATTCTCATAATTACCATTATTTTAGGTGTTTTAACATGTGGTGTAGCTGGTTGGGTTATGGGCATATTAGGACTTATAGAAGGGATTATTTATCTAACCAAATCTGATGCAGAGTTTTACAATACCTATCAGGTTGGAAAAAAGCCTTGGTTCTAATAGAACTTATTTTTTAATCTCTAAAAGGAAATAGGGAATTACTTATCGTTATTATCCATAAACTTACGCTCCAATTCTGCTTGAAACTCTTCCATTACTGGCCTGACTGTGCTCTCTGGAAGATCTGCAATTTTTATATACATGAGCCCATCTACAGCATTATTAAATAATGGATCTACATTAAAAGCAACAAGCTTGGCATTTTGCTTTATATATTTTTTAAGTAGAACTGGTAGTCTTAACGCACCTGGCTCTACCTCATCAATAATTTTATCAAATTTGTTTAGGTCGGCCTCTGTTTCATCAAAAACAAATTCTTTATCGGCATCTTTTAGCTTTACCTTAAATTCTTTTTTAGGATGTACGTATTGTGCCACGTATGGATCGTAATAATGAGATTTCATAAACTCAATCATTAAACTTTTAGAAAAGTTAGAGAATTGATTACTTATACTCACACCACCAATTAAGAATTTATGCTCTGGGAAACGTAAGGTAGTATGTACTATACCCTTCCAAAGTAAAAAGAGCGGCATTGGCTTAAGTTGGTATTCTTTAATTATAAATGCACGACCCATCTCAATCGACTGGCTCATCATCTTATAAAGTTCTGGCTCAAATCTAAACAAGTCTTGCAGATAAAACCCGTCAATACCATAGCGTTCAAAAATTTTGGAACCTAAACCCATTCTATAAGCACCTGCTACCACATTTTTGTCATTATCCCATAAAAACATATGGTGATAGTAAGTATCAAAATTATCCAAATCTATAGCTTCATTTGTACCTTCACCAACCTCTCTAAAGGTAATCTCCCTTAGTCGTCCTATTTCCCTTAAGATATTTGGCATGTTTTTAGCTTCGGCCAAATAGACTTCATAATTTTTACTCGTTAGCAGTCTGCAATCCTTTTCTCTTAATGAATTAAGCTCAGCTAACATAACCTTCGAGTCTATTGGTGTGACTATATTCTTCGGCGATTTTGGAACTTTTAATTGCGACTGAATATTATCCAATATTTTAGGTTTATCTTCAAATGTTTTAGAAAGCATATACGTTTTTCGCCTTAAAAATTTGGAAAACTCTTGAAGTGTACTGTGCTCTCTCTGATCATTTACCGAAATTGGACGACCTATTCTCACTTTTATCACACGTCGTTTTTGAGTTAACAACTCCGAGGGTAATTTGGCTGTTCTTAAAGTGTCGCTTAACTTAGAAAGCCTATAGAACAGGCGACTATTTTTTGCATGAAAATAAATAGGCACAACAGGCACTTCTGCCTTTTTAATTAGCTTCATAGCAGCTTCTTCCCACTCTTTATCTACAACAAGTTTACCATCTCTGTAAGTAGAAACTTCACCAGCAGGAAATACACCTAGCGGATGTCCCTCTCGCAAATGTGTTATAGCATTCTTAAATCCTGCAATACTGCTCTTTACGTCTTTTCTGTCTTCAAACGGATTTACAGGCATGATGTAAGGCTTTAATGGCTCTATACGATGCAGTAAAAAATTAGCAATTATTTTAAAGTCACTACGTTGTTCCAGCATTAGTTTTAACAGCAAAATTCCATCGATGCCACCTAAAGGATGGTTTGAAACTGTAATATAGGCGCCATCTTTAGGAAGCCGTTTCATATCCTCTTCCGGAATTTCGAATTTAATTTGAAATTCATCTAAAATCCCATCCAAAAACTCAAGATTTTCAAGATGTTTATTTCGATTATAAATTCTATTGAGGGTCGAAATTTTGAGTACTTTCATTAAAGACCATCCGAAAAAAGTACCTATAAATCCATACTTATCTGCATGAATTGCTTTCGCTACTTCTTTGGCCGTTACTAATCCTGTATCAGATAATTTACCCATAAGACAAATGTAGTAAATGTTATTTTGTTACTATTTGAACTGTACCTTGTGTTAATTGCTTAAGCAACACTATTTTATCCTTTTCAAGTTCCTTAATTGCACCATCATTATAATGGCGTATCGTATACAGACTTACATTTTTGTAGCAAGTTACTTTAAATTTAGCCTTCAGGTGTTTCAGTAAATTATCTAGCTTATTATACAAGTCATCTATACAAACAGAAAAACTAATTGCCGAATTCTGGATAACATCTACTTTCATTTTATATAAATGTAAAAGACCAAAGATTTCGCTAATGTTCTCTTCTACGATGTAAGAAAAATCTAATGAAGATAATGAGATTAAAATTTGATTTTTCTTCGCAATAAAACAAGGAACCTCTGGCTCTATTGCATTGCCTTTACTAACACACGTACCTACAGTTTCAGGATTTAAAAACGATTTCACATGCAATGGGATTTCTTTGCGTTGTAGAGGTTGTAATGTTTTAGGATGAATTACAGATGCTCCGTAAAACGCCAATTCAATAGCCTCTCTGTAAGATATTTTATTGAGCAATTGGGCATTGTCAAAAAATCGTGGATCGGCGTTTAAAACTCCTGGTACATCTTTCCAGATGGTGACACTATTTGCATTGAGGCAGTAGGCAAATATTGCCGCGGTGTAATCGCTCCCTTCACGCCCTAAGGTTGTGGTAAAGTTATTTGCATCACTACCCAAAAAGCCTTGGGTGATATTAAGGACTGACGTATTAAACTGAGACGTTATTGTTTTTTGGGTCAAGTCCCAATTTACATTTGCCCTCCTATAATAACTATCTGTTTTAATGTATTCCCGTACATCTATCCAATTGTTTTTTATACCAATTTCGTTAAGATAAGAGCTTATAATTATTGTAGAAATTAGCTCTCCAAAACCAATGGTCTGGTCATAGACAAAATTGTAATCGGGTGACTTATTAGATTTAAAAAACAGTGTGAGTTCATCAAAAAAGGATTTTACCTTCTCGAATACGTCATGCCTTTCGTTATCAAATAAGTCTATTAAAATCTCATTGTGAAATTTTATAACTTCATGTATTGAACTTTGTAACTCGGCCTTATTTTCAAAATAATTTTTAATAACAAGTTCCAAAGCATTTGTAGTTTTGCCCATAGCAGAAACAACAACCAAGGTATTATGGTATCCTGTTTTCTGTAAGACAGAAGCTAAGTTTTTTACACCTTCAGCATCTTTAATCGAAGCACCTCCAAACTTATAAACTTGCATTAAATATTATTTAAGTAATTTTTAATTCCATTTTCATCTAATTGAACGACGTCCCAGTCTCGCATTACCTTTGCCCCTTTACTCTCATAAAATTGTATGGCAGGCTCGTTCCAATCTAAAACCTCCCAGCTTATGCGCTTAACTCCAATTTCTTTACCATAAGCTACTACAGCATTTAGAAGTTGAGTGCCATAGCCTTTACCTCTCGCATTTTGACTCACTATTAAATCTTCTAAGTGCAGTACTTCTCCCTTCCATGTGGAGTATCTTGTAAAAACCAGTGCAATACCCTCTATAATAGCGTCTGCCTCTAAAACGAAACATTTAAATTTTGGATTTGGGCCAAAACCGTCTTCCTCTAATTCTTTAACTGTAACCTCCACAGCATTGGGTTCTTTCTCAAAAACTGCCAATTCATTTATGAGTTCTAAGACTCTGGGCATGTCTTTTCTGGTGGCTAAGCGAAGTTGGTTCATATGATTAGTAAAAAAGAATTCAAATATAATCTAAACTAACTTTACGAAGCAATATATTTAGAATACGAAAACGTTATAGTTTATTTAAAAATGCGATATTTGTGGCAATTAATCAATAAACAATTTCATGGCTAACTCTAAGCTCAATCAAACTTTAGGTGAATTTATCATTGAAAACCAATCCTCATTTAAATATACCTCAGGTGAACTTTCCAGACTAATTAATTCTATTCGTTTAGCTGCAAAAGTAGTAAATCATGAAGTTAATAAAGCGGGATTAGTAGATATTATTGGTGCTGCCGGAGACACAAACATACAAGGTGAGGACCAGCAAAAACTGGATGTCTATGCCAATGATAAGTTTATACAAACCATGACCAAAAGAAATATTGTTTGTGGTATTGCAAGTGAGGAGGAGGACGATTTTATAGCTATTAATAGCCAAGATGAGAACAACCAAAATAAATATGTTGTACTAATTGACCCGTTAGACGGCTCTTCAAATATTGATGTTAATGTATCCGTTGGTACAATTTTCTCAGTTTTTAGACGCGTAACACCTGTCGGAACTCCTGTAACGATTGATGATTTCTTACAAAAAGGAAACCAACAAGTTGCAGCTGGTTATGTGGTCTACGGCACATCTACCATGTTGGTTTACACTACTGGTGATGGCGTAAATGGTTTTACTCTAAATCCAGCTATAGGAACTTTTTATCTATCTCATCCCGATATGCAATTCCCAGAAGATGGCAAAATATATTCGGTGAATGAAGGCAATTACATTCACTTTCCGTTAGGCATAAAAAATTATATTAAATACTGCCAGATGGAAGAAGGAGACAGACCTTATACCTCTCGCTATATTGGCTCTTTGGTATCAGACTTCCATAGAAATATGATAAAGGGTGGCATCTACATGTATCCTAAAAGTTCTCTAGCCAGTAATGGTAAACTACGACTATTATACGAATGCAACCCAATGGCTTTTTTAGCAGAGCAGGCTAATGGTAAGGCAAGTGACGGTTTTAACCGTATCATGGAAATAGAACCTACAGAATTACACCAGCGTGTACCATTTATTTGCGGTAGTAAAAATATGGTTGAGAAAGCGGAAGAATTTATGCGAAACGCCGAATAAAAAAAGCGAACATTTCTGTTCGCTCTATTTTATATTTATTTTATCTATTCATTCATAGACTTAATGCCTTCTATAAAGGTTTCCAGATCAACCTTATCATGTGCTAAAACCAAAGCTTTATCTGCAATATATTTAACATTTGCAGAATTAAATCCTAATCCTATACATAGTTTTTCTAACAACCAATGTTGATTTGGTCCTTCGATATCATCTATCCAAACCATTCGCGCTAGATCATAAAGACGCTCCAGGCGATCGTCGTAAGATGTCGGTGGATTTATAGGATGATTCTTATAGTCCTTTAGTATTTCCTTATAATTATGCTCTGTAATATCTAAACGTGTAGCTAATCGGTCTAAAAAAGCGCGCTCACTATCTGAAATTACACCATCACTCATTGCAACTCTTACAATAGACGCAAAATGATCTTCGTTTCGCTTCCTAAATCCGCTATCAAATAAATCTGAAAATGACATTTTTTTATTTTATTTATTCGGTTAATATTCGGTAAGCAAATATAATTCTATTATGGATTTATCTCTAGAGAAAGCATCAAAACTTTTATATTTGCAACTTCAAATAAAGGAAATTGAGTAAAGCTTTAATTACCCAAACCTATGCACAGACTTTGCAATTGCAAAATCTGCAAACGGCTATTGCCCAAAGTGAAGGAAAAACGCATTTAAAAGGACTTGTAGGTTCATCCTTTTCTATAACTATTGCCGAAAGTTTTAAAACTGCCGATAAACCCTTTTTAATTGTTTTTGATGATAAGGAAGAGGCTGCCTACTACCTTAACGATCTGGAGCAACTTATTAATGATAAGGATGTTCTGTTCTATCCTGGCAGTTACAGAAGGCCGTATCAAATTGAAGAAACCAATAATGCTAACGTCCTTTTAAGAGCCGAGGTTTTAAACCGTATTAACTCACGGAAAAAACCTTGCATTATTGTCACCTATCCTGATGCACTTTTTGAAAAAGTGGTAACTAAAAAGGAGCTCGATAAAAACACACTTAAGATTTCTGTAGGCAATGATTTGAGTATAGATTTTGTAAATGAGGTTCTATTCGAATATAAATTTAAACGTGTCGATTTTGTTACAGAACCTGGGGAGTTTTCGGTAAGAGGAGGTATTATTGACGTATTTTCATTTTCTCACGATGAGCCTTATCGTATCGAATTTTTTGGTGATGAAGTAGATAGCCTTAGAACCTTTGATGTAGAAACTCAATTATCGACCGAGCGTATTAAGAAAGTAAGTATCATTCCTAATGTCGCCAATAAATTAATAGCCGAGAAACGTGAGAGTTTCTTAAAATACATTTCTTATAAAACAGTCGTTTATACAAAGAATTCGTCCTTATTATTTTCCAGAATCGATGAGTTTTACAGTAAAGCGGAAGAGGCATTTAACAATTTGTCTAACGATGTTAAGCAGGTTTCTCCTCAAGAATTATTTTGTAATTCAGAATTATTAAAACGTCAGTTTTTAGAGTATAACTTAGTTGAGTTTGGGTCCTCGGCTGTACTGGCGAGCGAAACTATTGCGTTTAACACCAAACCACAACCAGCATTCAATAAGCAATTTAACCTGTTAATTGAAAATTTAAATGAAAATCACAACAAAGGCCTAACCAATTATATTGCCTGTGTGAGCGAACAACAAGCTAAGCGTTTTCATGATATTTTTGATGATACTGACAAACAAGTACATTATAAAACAGTTGTATTGTCCTTATACCAGGGCTTTATAGATTCAGAACACCGAATTGCCGTTTATACAGATCACCAAATCTTTGATCGATATCATAAATTTCACCTTAAAAATGGCTATGCTAAAAAGCAAGCTATCACTTTAAAGGAGCTTACCAACCTGGAGATTGGTGATTATGTTACCCATATTGATCATGGGATAGGAAAATTTGGTGGTTTACAGAAAATTGATGTTGAAGGTAAAAAGCAAGAAGCCATAAAATTGGTTTATGGCGAACGTGATATTTTATATTTAAGCATTCACTCCCTACATAAAATAACAAAGTTTAATGGTAAGGATGGTAAGCCTCCAAAAGTTTACAAACTAGGAAGCAAAGCCTGGAAAACTTTAAAGCAGAAAACAAAGTCTCGCGTTAAGGAAATTGCATTTAATCTTATTAAGCTTTATGCCAAACGTAAGCTCAAAAAAGGCTTTCAGTATGCGCCAGATAGCCATATGCAGCACGAGCTAGAGGCGTCTTTTATTTATGAAGATACACCAGACCAAATATCATCGACAGATGATATTAAAGCCGATATGGAAAGCGAACGACCAATGGATCGTTTAATTTGTGGTGATGTGGGTTTTGGCAAGACCGAAGTTGCGATTAGAGCTGCGTTTAAAGCAGTAGATAACGGAAAACAAGTAGCCGTTTTAGTTCCTACCACGATTCTTGCATACCAACATTATAGGACTTTTACAGAGCGATTAAAAGATTTCCCGGTAACGGTAGATTACGTGAACCGTTTCAGAACAGCCAAAGAGAAAAGAGAAACTTTAGAAGGCTTAGAAAAAGGACGCGTAGATATTATTATCGGCACGCACCAACTGGCAAATAAAAATGTAAAATTTAAGGATCTAGGACTGCTTATCGTTGACGAAGAACAAAAATTTGGAGTAGCTGTAAAAGAACGCCTTAAAACTATAAAAGAGAACGTTGATGTCCTTACCTTAACGGCAACACCAATACCTAGGACCTTGCAGTTTAGTCTTATGGCTGCTCGTGATCTGTCTGTAATTACCACGCCACCACCTAATCGCTATCCTATAGAGAGTCATGTTATAAGATTTAGCGAGGAAACTATAAGAGACGCTGTCAGTTACGAAATACAGCGTGGTGGTCAAATATTTTTTATCCATAACCGCATTGAAAACATAAAAGAAGTTGCTGGTATGATTCAGCGCCTTGTTCCAGATGCGAAAATCGGGATTGGTCATGGACAGCTCGATGGTAAAAAACTTGAACAATTAATGTTGGCTTTTATGAATGGTGAATTTGATGTTTTGGTGAGCACAACTATTGTAGAAAGTGGTTTAGATGTTCCAAATGCAAATACCATTTTTATCAATAATGCTAATAATTTTGGGTTAAGTGATTTGCACCAAATGCGTGGACGTGTTGGTCGAAGCAATAAAAAAGCATTTTGCTATTTTATTACACCAGAGTATTCGGCGATGACCACAGATGCCAGAAAACGTATAACAGCATTAGAGCAATTTACGGAGTTAGGCAGCGGTTTTAATATCGCCATGAAAGATTTAGAAATTAGAGGTGCGGGAGATTTATTGGGTGGCGACCAAAGCGGATTTATTAATGATATTGGTTTCGATACCTACCAGAAAATTCTAAACGAGGCCATTGATGAACTTAAGGAATCTGAATTTGCAGATTTGTATAAAGACGATAATAAACCGAAACGATTTGTAAAAGATATAACGATCGATACCGATTTCGAATTACTGTTCCCGGATGATTATATAAACAATATTACAGAGCGCTTAAATTTATACACGAAACTAAATGCTATAAAAACTGAAACTGAATTAGAAAAATTTGAATCGGAAATCGTTGATCGATTTGGTGACCTGCCAACTCAGGTTTCAGACTTATTAGATAGCGTTCGGTTAAAATGGATTGCTACTAAAATGGGTATCGAAAAATTGATCATGAAAAAAGGTAAATTGATTGGTTATTTTATTCAGGACCAACAAAGTGGTTTTTATCAGAGTGATGGATTCACAAAGGTTTTACAATTTGTTCAGACCCATACTAATCTATGTAAAATGAAAGAAAAGAGCACTCGAAATGGTTTGAGGTTACTAATTACTTTCGAAAATATAAAATCGACCAAACAGGCTCTTGATGCATTATCAAAAATAAATGAATGAGAAAAGTCATATTAATCACTTATTGTGGTTAACGATTGCCACAATTTTTATTAGTACTTCTGGTGCCTTAGGTAAATATATAGATATGCCTACACCAGTAATTATATGGTGGCGGTCTGCATTGGCTGCCATTTTTCTTCTGCTATTCTGCTTACGCAAAGGCATAAGTTTAAAAATACATAATCGAAAGGATCGCTGGACCTTTTTTATGAGTGCTATTTTTATGGGAGCACATTGGATTACCTATTTCTATGCGCTTAAACTATCTAATGTCGCAATTGGAATGCTCTCACTTTTTACATTCCCAGTCGTCACGGCTTTATTAGAACCCGTTTTCACAAAGGCAAAATTTGATCCTATTCATATCGTTTTAGGGCTTTTAGTTTTATTGGGCATTTATATGCTTGCTCCCGAATTTGATTTGGAAAGCAGCCAGCTACAAGGCATATTTTTAGGTTTATTATCTGCCATTTGCTATGCACTTCGGATCCTGATCTTAAAGAGGCATGTTGCCACCTACAATGGTACAATGCTCATGTTTTATCAGGTTGCTATATTAGCTATAATATTGATTCCTGCTCTTTTTTTAATGGAAACCGGGACCATTAAAACCCAATACCCTTACGTTATTGTTTTGGCTTTACTTACCACTGCTATTGGACACACCTTATTTGTGAATAGTTTAAAATATTTTAAGGCTAGCACGGCAAGCATAATAGGAAGTACACAGCCTGTATTTGGTATTATAATTGCTTATTTTTTCTTGAATGAAATACCAACAATACATACATTTGTTGGAGGTGCGTTAATTTTGACTACTGTAATTATTGAAAGTATAAGGTCTAAAGCAAAGTAATGGCTTAATTAATGACACCACTACTAAGTAATTTTTTAATTATATGAAAAATAGAATTTTAGTTTTTATATGTCTCGTGCCGTTGTTTAGCATTGCACAAAGTGTAAAAGGTACGTTTTCACCAGCCGACGATTTTACCTATGCATTTTTATATAAAGCAACGCCAGAAGGTGCCGATTATATTAATAGAGGCCAATTGGACAAAACAGGTAGTTTTGAGATTACATTAGATTCTACGATTACGCCAGGCATTTATAAAATAGTATATGCGATTCCGCCAGAGGAAAATAGTTTCGACTTTATTTATGATGGGAAAGAAACCGTAGCATTTAATTTTAGCTATAATAAAGGTGTTCAGTTTTTAGAATCTGAAGAAAACAAATTGTGGTTGTCCTATTTAAAAAGCATGGAAATGGTGAACAGAACCATTAGCAACTATTATGCAAAAGGGCAATTAGATAAAGAAGGGTTCACCTCAATATTTAAAGTTTTAAAAGACACACAGCAAGCTTATGAGGCTTCTGCACAAGATAAATTAGTCAATATATTTATAATTGCAAACAGACCCTATATTCCAAAAGGGTTCGAAGATGTTAGTACCTATTCAAAAAATCTGAAGGAACATTTTTTGAGTGGTATAGATTTTAGCAATAATTTATTACAAAGCTCTTCGTTTTTAGTAGATCGAATTAATGCTTTTGTTTTTAATATGGTTGAGAACCCAACCGATGACACTTATAAATCACATATCGATGATGTTGCAGATGCAATTAGCGATAATACTTTAATCATTAAGACGAGTTTAATGGAGATCCTTTGGCAACGATTTGTAGCTCTAAAAAATCATGACATGGCAAACTATATTGCAGATCGTTATCTTTTAGATTTAGCCATTAAAACAGAAAATAAGGTCATAGAGCAATCAATTATTTCATACAAAAACACCTCTATTGGTACAAAGGCTCCCAATTTCAAAATTTTACTAGGTGATACCCAAACAAGTTTACACCAATTAGATGGAGCAGAGCATTACCTCCTTATTTTTTGGAGTAGTGGCTGTAGTCACTGTTTAAACGAATTGCCTGAAGTAAAAGCATTGGCCGCCAACCAACCAAATTTAAAAGTAGTGGCTTATGGCTTAGAAGATAATGATGTTATGTGGTCTGAAGTCATTAAAAACTATCCTGATTTCATACATGTATTTGGATTAGGTAAATGGGAAAACCAGATGGTACAAACCTATGGTATTGCCGCGACACCCACCTATTTTTTACTTGATAGCGACAAAGTAATTACGGCTAAACCTTATGATTATGAGGATTTGGAGAAGTTATTAAAGGCCACACATTAATATAGTCTTATATATAAGAAAACGCTCAGTAAAGCAAGTGCCTTAGCTGAGCGTTTTGAACTAAATAACCAACCAAAATTTAGTTCCGTTTATTTTCCCTTGGATTATCTACCTTAGGCGTTTTTTGCTTTCGCTTTTTAGATTGATCTACTTGAACATCTAGCGTACTTTGTAAATTAGAATTTTTATAATACGCTATAAATCCTCTTCCTTCAAATTCGTATACCGTACCTGAATCTGCATGATATAATTCTATAGTTCCATCATCAATAACGCTAAGTTCAAAGAATTCATTGTCAAAGTAGTCATAATCTAATGTTAATGTTTTTAAATACATATTATCTGAGACATCACCTACACCGTAGACACCTGTATAGTCCCAGTAAATATTGTCTGGATTATTAACATGCGCATCCTGGGAGCTTCTAAATGTAGCATCGTTTCCACCAGATAAAAACTGCAGGTAATTTTCTTCATCAAACTCATTTAATGCTCCATAGTCACTCGTATAAACTTTTTCCCAAGCTTCATATTCTTGCAAGAAATAATGAATATTATCATAAAAGATAAAATCATAATCGAAATTAGATTGCATATAACCCTTCAAAAAATAAGATGTATCATCATAGGGATTATAAAGCTCTATGGTATTTCCATCTATTTGGTAAATATCAAAACTGTTATAGCCATCTATTACATGATTAACATCAAGGATCATGTCGTAAGCGTCATAGTTTCCTATTTCCACACCATAGCCACCACCTTGACTACCGAAACCTACTAAATTGTTATTAGCAAATAAACGTCCATTATCAAATGTAAGAGTGAAGGCAATTTGTAAAAATGGGGTTTCTCCATACCCTTGCGTGCTATTAATATCGACATACCACAAATCGTAAGAATTTAAAAGCTCATTAAGTGATACCGGTTGTCCATTATCATTTATATTTATTTCTTCAGTATAACAGGAAGTGAACAATGTTGCCGAAAGTGCAAAACCTAATAGTAATTTTAATGTTTTCATAATCTAACTGTTTTAAGTTATTGCTTATCTAATTTCAAAACGCGTGCCAAAAATTAATTTCACTGTAAACTTATTAATCCGTAATAAGATTTCTCGACTGAGCTCGAAATGATAATGAAATAGCATTTTTTACATAAAAGATTCCTTATTTTTGAATATCTAAATGGAAGATATCTTTATGAGCGAAACTAAAAAGTATGCTGTGTTTGGTGCCGGAAGTTGGGCAACTGCAATTGTAAAAATGCTTTGCGAAAATTTAGACGAAGTTGGTTGGTATATGCGAAGTGTTTATACTAAGGAACATATTTTAAAAGAGCAACACAATCCAAGTTATTTAAGTTCAGTAGAATTTCATACAGAGCAGCTTAAACTTAGTAATGATATTAATGAAATAGCAGATTGGGCGGATGTGCTCATATTTGTAATTCCTTCTGCATTTATCCATGCGGAGTTAAAAAAACTAACAA
>JABDKL010000181.1 GCA_013002225.1 Winogradskyella sp. | reverse complement strand
CTATGGAACCACGTCATTTGGGAGTTGTTGCAGTAATTGTTAAATCTTTTGCGCGAATCCATGAAACAAATCTAAAAAAACAAGGAATGCTAGGTTTGACGTTTGATAATGAAAGTGATTATGATTTAATTCAAGAGGATGATACGTTCAACTTTTTAGATTTACATGAATTTGCTCCAAATAAACCATTAACAATTGAAGTTGTTCATGCAGATGGGAGTAAAGATATTATCAAAACAAATCATACCTATAACGAAGGTCAAATAGAATGGTATAAAGAAGGTTCAGCGCTTAACCTTATCAAAAAGCATAATGCTTAAAAAAAAACATAGCCTAGAGGATTTTCTCTAGGCTTTTTTTCATTCTCTGTCCCGTCCTAAAATAAGTTGACACAATTTAGACTTATTTTATGCATAATAATCCAGACAAGCAGAAGCGCACACAACGTGATTACAACCTAGGCTTTAAATTAGCTGTAGTTTCCCAAGTTGAAAAAGGCGAGTTAACGTATAAACAAGCTCAGAAGAAGTACGGTATTCAAGGTAGAAGTACTGTTTTGCTTTGGTTGAGAAAACATGGTACCTTAGACTGGAGCAAACCTGCCTTACTAATGAAATCAAAATCCAAGGAAACCCCTGCACAACAGATAAAGCGTCTAGAACGCGAGTTAGAAGATCAGAAGTTAAAAAACCTGATTCTCAATAAAATGATTGACATTTCTGATAGTCAATATGGGACTTCTATTAGAAAAAAGTATTTATCTCAACAATCCAACGCATCAGACAAGAACAAAGGATAAGTTTATCTCGTTGTTGTCGATTGTTTGAGATATCAAGACAAGGCTTCTATCAAAGCGTTAAACGTGAGCATACTCGAAGCGCAGTATGTTCTAAAATTAAACCTTTAGTCCTTAAATTACGCATGCAAATGCCTAGAATAGGTACTCGAAAGTTGTATTATTTGCTAAAGGATGAGTTTAATAATCAAGGAATAAAAATAGGTAGAGATGCCCTATTTGATTACTTGCGCTCAGAATCTATGTTAATCAAACCTAAAAAGAAGTATACCAAAACCACTAATTCTAAACATTGGTTACGAAAGTACCCGAATCTAATGAAAGAAACTAAGGCAGAGTATCCAGAACAATATTTTGTTAGTGATATTACTTATGTAAAAAGTAGAGAGCGAACCCATTATTTATCGTTAGTAACCGATGCTTTTAGTAGAAAAATCATGGGATATCATTTAAGTAACGATATGAGTTCAGAAAATGTAGTTAAAGCTTTAACTATGGCTATTAAAAACAGAATAACATCTTCACCATTGATTCACCATTCGGACAGAGGGCTGCAATATTGTTCAGCAATATATCAAAATAAGTTAGCTAAAAAAGGAATAAAACCGTCAATGACTGATAGATACGACTGTTATCAAAATGCTTTAGCTGAAAGAATCAATGGAATTTTAAAACATGAATTTTTAATTTATAAATGCAATACAGCTAAAGAATTAGAAAAACTAATTAAACAATCAATAAATATTTATAATAATATAAGACCACACTTGAGTTTGAATATGAAAACACCTAATTTTATACACAACAAAAAACCAGAGAAGCTAGCTTCTCTGGTTTAAATAATATTTTGTAAAACCTGTCAACCTATTTTAGGACGACTCAAAGATTTAAATGTATTCAGGGATTATTTTCCTTCTTCCATTTTCTTCTTTAATTCTGCTAATCCACCGATATCACCTAAAGTAGTTTTTTCTGCATCTTGTGCTTTTTTAGCAGCTGCTTTCACATTTCTTTGCTCTTCTTCTCTGAAGATTGAAGTATGAGAAACAACAATTTTACGGTATTCTTTACTGAATTCAGTTACCATGAACTCAACAGTATCGCCTTTAGCTAATTTAGTTCCGTCTTCTTTTTCTAAGAAACGAGCTGGTGCGAAAGCTTCAACTCCATCTTCAAAAGTAACGGTAGCACCTTTATCATTTTTAGCAGAAATAGTTCCTTCGAATTTAGATCCGATAGCATACTTAGCTTGATGAGCATCCCAAGGGTTATCTTGTGTTTGCTTATGACCTAAGTTTAACTTACGGTTTTCAACGTCTAATTCTAATACTTGAACAGCTAATTTATCACCAACAGTAACAAACTCAGATGGGTGCTTCACTTTCTTAGTCCAAGATAAATCAGAAATATAAACTAATCCATCAATACCTTCTTCTAATTCAACAAAAATTCCAAAGTTTGTAAAATTTCTTACAATTCCGGAATGTTTAGAACCAACTGGATACTTTTTAGTAATATCTGTCCAAGGATCAGAACTAAGTTGTTTTATTCCTAAAGACATTTTTCTTTCTTCTCTGTCAAGAGTTAGAATTACAGCTTCAACCTCATCTCCTACTTTAACAAAATCTTG
>JABDKL010000175.1 GCA_013002225.1 Winogradskyella sp. | reverse complement strand
GGTCATTTGGGTCAAAGCGACCCACACTGAACTGCTTAGGACTTGCTAAGACTTGTTCGAACCTTTCTACTACTTCTTTACTATACGCCAACTTTTTTGATTCCTAGAACATAGTTTTCGGCTGCATTTTCTGCATACGATTCACTGTGTCCTACGTAGAGTTCTTCTCCAACTCTCTCATCATTATCATAAAAAGTTGCACCATAGTGGCCATCCTTTTTGAAAACTTCTGCGCGTTTGTCTTCTTGCATATAACTGCTTAAATGTATCATCCTTCCTCCTTTAATAGTTTTTCCATAAGTTTACCATAGTTACCTTGTCCAAAAGGTAAGTCACTATTAATCTGTACATTTGTTTGATTTTTAATATTGGAGGCTTTTGCTTTCTCCAGGTCTGCCATAGCTTTTATTTCGTCCATTCTCATTTTATGTGCCATTGAGAGTAGGTCGGCTATGTCTTTGTTAGTATAAATTTGAGATTCTTCTGCTTCGTCTAACTTCTTATCTATTATATCGTCTAATGCATGAGCTATCTTGAATCTATTTCTGTAGCCCGTGTCCAGATACACTTGGTCGATATATTGTTTAATTTCTCGCTTACCTAAATAATCTTGCACGGTATTTTCATCTATATTTAGGCGTATGCATACAGCTTGTGTAGACCCAAGTTCTAAGTATGCGTTGGCTATCTCTAACCCTTCTGGACTCATTTTTACTGCGATGTCTGTTGGTTTACTCATATTTTACGTGCTAGTACCATATAGTCCCTATCCCATCTTTGGGAGTGTTCTACCTTTGGACTTATTATTTCAAAATTGTAGCTAATCAATTGTTTTAAGTAATCTGGATTGTCTATACCTAGATGATACTTGTGAGCATCGAAGTCGGTTCCTAATAGTAGTAAACCTCCCTTCTTTAGATAGAGTAGCATATTACTCAATCCTGTTTTCCAATCATAGCCATGGTCTAATACATTCCAACAAAGTAAAAAATCTACTTTGCCCCTTAGCTCTGGTACTAAAGTCTCGTAAGGGACTGAATGTAATTTATAGTCTTCCTCCGTAAACCAATCCTTAATTTTTGTATTAGGTAGGTTTTCTTTGTTATGCCACGGAGTCTTGCCTGGAAATACATTGTACTTGCTTTTCTCTACTTTCATAAGGTCATCTAGTAGAGGCTCCATACAATGTTTTTCATTGTTTGAACTAAAATAAGAAAGTGCAGGTCTTGACCCACACCCGATATCTAGTAATATTTTATTATCAAAAGATTCTTTGTGTAAGCCGAACTTCGTGAAAATATCTTTCCATTGCTTTTCAAAGTCATCGAAGTCTCGATAATTGTAGCATTTCTGATAGTTTAACTCAAAAAGTTGATTAACGTCTGCCCATTCTCTAAAGTTCTCATTCATAGGAGAATTATATCAAATTTTATATCTGATGTCAAGAATTATTTTCGTATGCATCGTCACGATGCTACAGTGTGCGTCTTTTTGTAGTTCGAAAATTTTTCAAAAGTTACACGTGTGGGGGAGCTAGAGCTGGAGGAGGAGAGGGAGTCTCATAACCCCCTCTCTAATGACCTAGCTAAGCAACTGCTACAGCTAGAAAACCTACCATGACTAAGAAGCTAAGACCTAGCAAAAAGAAAACAATCATTTCATTTTCATTTAGGTATCTGATTATTCTTTGCTTTGCTCTTGCAATTGCTTCTCTGTTTTTCTTTTGTTGCTCTGTTATCATTATTTTTGCTCCCATGTTATAAGAACATTAAAACCTTTATTTCTATAGGCTACTGCTCTTTTTTGAATCCATGACATCTTGCCCTTTAAGACTACAACGCCATTATTATTATCACTACTCACTGTTAATGTTGCCATTATTTTCTCCTTTTTAACTCGGCATTTAATCTGCCTAACCTTACAATGTATGCACCTAGCATAAATTTTGATAAGGTCTTAACCATTGCTCTATTGTTTATGATATTCTCATAACCTTTTATCGCTTCGATTAATTCTTTTTTTGTTAATTTTTTCTCGTTCATAATTATATTATACCTATTTTTATTTTGATTGCAATACTTTTATTTAATTAATTTATATGCTACAATTTAATTTTTATAGGAGAAAAAATTATGATATATAAATTAAAATATGGCAACGATATTAAATACTTTGGGCATATAGGGGCTAACGAAGATTGGACTGCTACTACTTTAGCTGATGAATTAGACGCATCTTTTGAAATGGTTGATGCTCTCTATTGTTTTTATAATATTCCTTTGTTAATGTTGGCTTATAATAATAGCGAAGATGACCATGATTGGTATATGAAGATAGAAGAAAATGACGAATTTGATTACTCTTTTATTAAAAATATTCCTGAAGAAGATTGGTATACTTGGGAGCAGATTGCATTTATATTAGATACTAATGGATACATTCCATATTCACACGATGATGACTCTTGGTTTGATGCTATGAGCAAAGAAGAGCAACAAACATTTAATAGATTAGGAATTAGAGAAATACTATAGCAAAACCCTAAATGAGAATCATTCTCATTTGGGGCGCCGATTTTACCATATAGCTGGGAGAATGTCAAGCGTTTTTTTCATAAAAAAATAAAGCCCTGTTGGGCTTGGTCTGTTGGGTTTGGCGTCTTACCCT